>JAITEK010000127.1 GCA_031282085.1 Coriobacteriales bacterium | reverse complement strand
ATCGCGTGACTGCCCTTGGCTCAAAGATCGGGTGGTACGCACAGCACTGTGCCTCAAAACTATACTAACATCGGCTTTTGCGCCAAGGTTTAATGAAGTCTACCAGAGGATGTATTATGGGTTTAGCGTAACCGCAGGCAGCGGCAGACCTGCGATAATCCCTGAGCGGAAGCCGCCCGTTTTGTGCTACGGCGTGATACACTGGGGAGACCTTTCAGACGCTCGAGGGCGTGTGCTGTCCTTGGGACAACCTTCATTTGCGAAGAACAGAGTTCCTATGAGTATCGTCCTTTTCTACTATACGTTGGCAGTGCTTCTCGTTATCATCCTCACAGCGGCGACCTGCCTATCGTCCTACCTTGTTTTTCGCAAGCCGATCTCCCTGTTCGCCTGCATGGGCTTCCTCATCTACTTCTTTGACGTCGCGCTCGTATTCCAGGACGACTTCATCATCCAAAAGCATCTCGTCAGCCCGGAGGCGATATATTTCATCGGCAACCCTCTCGTCTCCATAATCACGGGGGCGGGCCTGATTGCCACGTTCTCCTTGTGCGTCTATTCCTTTTTGGGCGAGACGCGGCGGCGTTACGTCGTCGTGCCGGTTGTTGCCTTTTCGGCCCTCAGCCTGGCCGTGCTTCTGCTTGTTCCACAGGGTAACTGGCAGGAATTCCTTTTCTACAGCATGCGCAGCGTCCTTTTCTTCTGGCTGCTCCTCTTTATCGCGGTGCGCTACCTCGGCGCCACCGACGAGGTGACACGCAACCGGATGTGGCGCCGCCGCCGGTTCTACCTGCTGATAGGGGTTCTGGGTACCTGCGTCCTTTTGGAGAACGTCTGGTTTTTGCTAATCTGGGAACCGCACGGGCTTCGGTCGGGCGTTTTAGCCTTCTTCCCAGAGCGCAACTTCGCCGAGAACGCGCTGCTGCTCTGCTGCGCCTTCTTCGCCTTCCGCAAATCCTTTCAGACGCTCTGCCTACGCTTTGAGAGTCCTCCCTCGGTTGAGAATGAGCCTACGCAGCTTTTCATAGAGCAGAATCTCATGGCCTTCGGCAAGAGCCATTACCTCTCAAACCGCGAGAGCGAGGTGCTGCATCTCATCCTCCTGGGCAAGAGCAACAGCGCCATCGCCGGCTCCCTGTACCTCGCCCTCAGCACGGTTAAGGTCCATACCCACAATATCCTGCAGAAGACAAGCTGCTCGAACCGCCAGGAGCTGATCCGCAAGTTCTGGCGGACTTCCTAGCTCACTGGCGCTTGAGGCCCTCTCCCGCTACACTGTTGGGGTACATTCGGTTCGGTTCGACGGAGGCACAGCATATGCGCCAGTGTATGGATGCTGAGAATATCCACCGCAGGATGAGCAAGGTCATAGGCCAGCTGAACGCCATCAACAAGATGGTGGATGAGGATGTCCCCTGCGAGGACATACTAATGCAGATAAACGCCGCGAAGGCGGCTTTGCACAAGGTCGGGCAGGTTGTGCTGGAGGGCCACCTCTCCCATTGCGTGCGCGACGGGATAGAGCACGGCGACGCCGACAAGACGATAGAGGACTTCGCGCGCGCCGTTGAACATTTCTCACGCATGAGCTAAGGGTCGCTGGTCACAGGGGCTGGAACAGGGGGACGGGGCAACTGTCCCACACGATGACACGCTCTCGATGCAGCAACAGCCCCACCAGGTGGGACAGTTGCCCCGTCCCCCTGTTCCAGCCCCTGTCCCGCGGCCTTCCTTCTTAAAGGCTGATTTGTTGATTGACGCTGCTAACTTTTTCTCCTATGATACCTATACCCCTAGGGGTATAGGTATTCGTTACGGAGCCAGGATAGGAGCGTAGGTTGATTCGATTCCTCAAAAACGAGACTAAGCGCGGGATACTGTTCCTCACCTTATCCGCGTTGTCGCTTGTCGCCAGCTTCTTCTTGCCGGGGCTGCTGCCCGTTGACGCGGCGTGGCTTGCCGTTGCGCTTTGCGGCGTCCCCATCGTCAAGAATGCCGCGGTCGCCCTCGTTACCCGCTTTGACGTCAAGGCCGACCTGCTGGTGTCGCTTGCCCTCATCGCCTCCCTCATCATCGGTGAGGTATTCGCCGCGGGCGAGGTCGCATTCATTATGACCATCGGAGCGCTGCTGGAGGAGCGGACCGTTGCGAAGGCGCAGGCGGGCATCGAGAGGCTCGTGCACCTCACACCGCGTACCGCTCGCGTGGTGCGCGGCGACGAGGAGCTCACCGTACCGGCCGAGGAGGTGCGGGTTGGCGACACGCTCCGGGTGCTCGCCGGCGAGACGATAGCGGTTGACGGCGTCATCGTTGCCGGGCAGACCTCCATCGACCAGAGCGTCATGACGGGAGAAAGCGTCCCCGCGGACAAGGGCGTTGGCGACGAGGTGCTGAGTGGTACGGTCAATCAGTTCGGCAGCTTTGATATGCGCGCGGTCAAGGTGGGCGAGGACAGTTCGCTTCAGCGGATGGTGCGCCTTGTGGAATCCGCTGATGCGCATAAGGCGAAGATCGTCGGTATCGCCGACCGCTGGGCGACCTGGATCGTTGTCATCGCGCTCGTCTCGGCGGCGCTGACCTGGCTTGTGACAGGCGAGGCCATTCGCGCAGTGACCATCCTCGTTGTGTTCTGCCCCTGCGCGCTGGTACTCGCGACGCCGACCGCCATCATGGCGGGCATCGGCAATGTGACGCGCTTTGGCATACTCGTCCGCGAGGGCGACGCCCTGGAGCGCCTGTCCACGGTGTCTCACGTGGCCTTTGACAAGACCGGTACACTGACCTGGGGAACTCCCCGCGTGGTTGAGACCTGCGTTGTAGACGCGGACGAGAGTGCAGGCGTGGACGAGAGTGCAGGCGCAACGGTTGCCTCCTCCTCCCCCACCTCCTCAAACAACGCGCTGCTCACCTGCGTCGCGTCGGCGGAGCGGCTGAGCGAACACCCCTTGGGGCGTGCGATCGTCTCCCACTACCACACCGTCAATGGTTGTTTGCCGAGCGAGCCATCCGCCTTTGAGATGGTTCCCGGTAGAGGGGTCAAGGCGACGGTTGCAGGCAGGCAGGTCCTCGCCGGTACCATCAAACTGCTGGAAGAACACGGTGTGACAGCAAGCGACAAGACGGTGTGTGCGGCACGCCTCCGGGAGGGCACGGGCTGCACCGTCATCCACGTGGCTGTGGACGGAGTGGCAACCGGCATCGTCGTTTTGGCCGACAAGGCGCGCGAGGACGCCCGCCCCATCATCTCATCCCTCAAGGCAACCGGCCTGCGGACCCTGCTCCTCACGGGTGACAACGAACTGACTGCCGCTGCTATCGCCACCGAAACAGGTGTTGACGAGGTCTTTGCGCGATGCCTGCCCCAGACCAAACTCCGCCTCATCAAGGACCTCCAAAACGAGGGGAACCGAGTTTGCATGGTAGGCGACGGCATCAACGACGCGCCCGCGCTCAAGGCAGCCCACGTGGGGATCGCCATGGGCGGCATCGGCAGCGACATCGCCATCGACGCCGCGGACATCGTGCTCGTCGGTGACGACCTACGCCATCTCCCCCATCTGCTGGCCTTATCGAAGCGGACGATGCGCACGATACGCATAAACCTCACGGCCTCCCTGGCGCTCAATTTTGTCGCCATCATCCTCGCCATGCTCGGCATACTGAACCCCGTCGTAGGCGCCCTCGTACACAACGTGGGTTCCGTCGCCGTCATAGTCAACTCATCTTTGCTGTTGAGGTGGAGGCGCACGAGTCACGAGGACGGCTGACGCCGTCCCGCGGCGTTTAGTGAGTCCGGCGGCTACCGCCGCCGGGTGGATTCTGGGACAAGCCCAGAATGACGTGCGTTTTTTGTCCGTCATTCCGGCTTTATGCCGGAATCCAGTCGCACGCGACAGCGGGCGACGCATAGAGAGCGTGCGCAGCGCGACACACTACTGCGCGTTGGGGAAGCAGGTGCGCAGGCTGGTGTAGACGGGGCGGGGGCCGGAGAGGTCTGACTTCATGAGGGAGAGGTGGCCTGCCGTCATGGCGAGACGGGGCAAGGCGAGCT
>JAITEK010000011.1 GCA_031282085.1 Coriobacteriales bacterium | reverse complement strand
GTGGCCGCCAGGCGAACGCCCGTGAAGATGTACGGCAAGGCTCCCTGCAGGATGACGCTGTAAAACAGCTTGAGGGGGTTGGTGCCCATGCAGCGCGCCGCCTTGATGAGCAGCGGATCAACGCTTTTTACACCCGCCGCCGTGGATATGAATACCGCCCAGATGACCGCCCAGAAGATGATGGCTATCTTGGATTCCTCCTTGATGCCCAAGAACATCACGAAGACCGGCAGCAGCGCCAGGATCGGCATATTGCGAAACACCTGCAACAGCGGGTTGAGAAAGGCGTTGAGCCGCTTGCTCCAGCCGAGCACCAGCCCAAGCGGGATGGCAAACACCAGGCCCAGCGAAAAGCCGCACAGCGCCCGCACGAGGCTGACGCTGGTGTGCTTGAACACATCGCCGGACACAATGAGTTGCCCGAGCGTGGCCATGACCTTGGAGAAGGGCGGCAGGAACAGCCCATTGCCCACAAGGGCGAGCTGTCCTGCCACCTCCCAGAGCACGATAAACACGATGATCGCTATGCTCATCTGGAGCAGACGCCAGGATGCCCTTCTCAGCTTCTTCACGGTTTGCCTCACGCCTCAAAGCTCAGCGTCTTGTCGCTTTCTGGCACATCGGGGATGTTCTCGCCGAACGAGTTGTCGTACAGCTCCTCGGCGACGATCTGCCCGGGCTCCCAGTTGCCGATGATCTCGGCCAGCTGCACCCAGCGCTCGAGGTCCTGCGGCTTGAGGGTCTTGCTGGTCTCCCACAGCGCGGCCGAGACGTCCTCCGGCTCCAGCTGCATGCTCGTCGCGTTGAGAGCCGCGGCCTCGTCCACGTGGTCGTTTATCCACAAACGCGAACGGTACAGCGCGTTGACAAAACCCTGCACCACGTCGGGATGCTCCTCGATGAAGCTGCGCAAGAACCCGCGACCGGCAAGGGAGAAGTCCTCCTGTTGCAGCACGTCGTTGCTGGTCGCGATGCGGCGCAGGCCTCCTGCCGCCAATGCCTTGCCGGCAAAGGGGTTATGTGAGGTGCTGGCGTCCACCTGGCTTTGCAGCAGCGCGGACTCCAGGTTCGTGCCCAGGGCCACGAACTCGGCGTCGGCTGTCTCGCTCTTGTTCGCGAACCAATACTCTACGAGTCCCGTTGTGCAGGCGGCGATTGAGGGGATGCCGATTGTTTTGCCCTTAAGGTCGTCCAGCGTTTGGATGGGGCTGTCCTCCGGCACCAGATAGTGCATATGCGGGAACAGCTTGGTGTCGCGGCTGCCAGGCGCCACGGCCACCGCGTCGATGCCGGCCACGCGGGCCTGTCCTATCTGCGGCGGATGTACGCTCACAAAGGCGTCGGCCTCGCCCTGCTCCAGCAGCTGGAACTCGGTCACGCCCTGCGGCAGGGTACCGATGTACTCGATCTTGATTCCTTCGTCCTCAAAAAAGCCCAGGGTGTCTCCAACGATTATCTCGTTGAACACCGTTTGGGTGATGACGCGGATCGGGAACAGTTCTCCTGTGCTCCCATCGCCCGATGCGCCGCCCTCGGTGGTGCTCGCGTCCTCATCCGAGCACGCGGCCAGGCTCAAACCACCAAAGACCCCGAGGCCCAGCGCCCCGGCTCCCAATACTGTCTTACGTACGAACTCTCGTCTGTTCAGATACTTCATGATTCCTCCCAAAATATAAGTGTTATCTGCCTTGCTGTCTTATCCGATACGATGCTCGGGCCTTCTCAGCCATCAAAAACCCGGACATCGGTTGGCCCCCTGGCCGCCATTGTCTGGCGCGCGCACCGATGCCCGGCCCATACAGGTGCATCTTCGCTGTCTGCTCATATGACCACCGAAGGCGATATCTTCTCGCCGATGCTACCGGCATCCTCAGCCGTGCCGCCCGACTCGCCCGGCCCGTTCAGCCCGCCCGACTCGCCCGGCCCGTTCAGCCCGTCGGTCTGCTCCGCAGAGTCCGGCGCCTCGTTCTGCAGCAGCTCCCACACCTTATACCTGAGCCAGTTGAATTCCTCGCTGCTCCGCATACTGGCGGCGCTGCGCGGGCGCGGTAACTTGGTCTCTATCACGGCCTTTATGCGCCCGGGGTGCGGCGTCATCACCACGATGCGGTCGCCCAAAAGCACGGCCTCCTCAATGCTGTGGGTAACAAACAGCACGGTCTTTGCGGTCTTCTCCCAAATGCGCATCAGCTCGTCTTGCAGCGTCTCACGGGTTTGAGCGTCTACCGCAGCAAAGGGCTCGTCCATCAACAGCACCTCAGGGTCGTAGGCCAGCGAGCGCGCGATGGCCACGCGTTGGCGCATGCCGCCGGAGAGCTCGGCGGGGTAGCGTTGCTCAAAACCCTTGAGGTCTACCAGCTCGATGAATCGCTCGATGATAGCCGGGCGCTGCTTGCGGGGGACCTTTTTAACCTCCAGCCCATACTCGATGTTGCGCCAGACCGTGCGCCAGGGAAACAGCGCATAGCCCTGCATGATGAACCCGCGGTCGAGCGCTGGCCCTGTGACCTTGTGCCCGTCGATGGAGATGCTGCCGGTCGCGGGATGCACCAACCCCGAGACGATGTCCAGCAAGGTGGATTTGCCGCATCCCGAGGGGCCGACTATCACCACAAACTCGCCGGGGGCAATGGTGAGGCTGAAGTTCTCCAGAGCGACGAATCGCTCCATCTTGCGCGTTTCGGAGTTGCGCACATTAAAGGTCTGGCTCAGGTCCGCCAGTACGATCTTGCCCGCAGGGGCCTCATGGGCTGTGTGGGCTGCGTGGGCCTCGCACGTCTCGCGCCCTGCGTGGGCCTCGCGCCCCGTGCGCTCCTCGATCTGCTGAACGAGCGTCTGACTCACGCGACCGCCTCCCGTTCTCCGGCGTGCTGCCACGTAAACTGGTCGGTACGCTCAAACACATCCTTGAGGAAGGCAACGCTTGGCCTTTTGCCGTCTATCTCAAACCTGCCCAAATGCTCAATGGTCTTTGCCGCCAACAGGGTTCTGTCCTCGTGCTGGTCTTTGGGCACGCCTATCTGCTCCAACGTGAGGGGTTGGTCGAGCATGACGAGCAAGCCCAGAAGCTCCTCAACAAACTCCTCGCTTTCGCCAAGCGCAACCGCCTGGGCGATAAGGCCGTAGGCGACGCGCTCACCGTGCAGGTAGGCGTCGGTTTGTCGCAGCCACGTGCATGCCGTGTAGAAGGGGTGCGCCAGGCCGCTGTAGTCCGTGTTGGCCGTTATGCAGCCAACCAACCCGGCGAGCAGAATGACTGCGTCAACCAGCTCGATAAGCTCCGCCTGCCGCCCGATGAGTCGGCGCCCCTCATAATCCGCCTGCTCCAACCGGCGCAGGACGCCCGGACTGTGCTTGATGATAAGGTCCGTTGCCAGGCGAGCGGTCACAAGCTGCTGGTGCAGAAACAGGGAATCCGAATGTTTGAGGGCAGGCTGGTTCTCATACCATTTTGCCAAGGTGTCAGCGAGGCCGGCCTTGAGGTAGCGAGGCGGCGCCTGAGCAATGACCTCAGTGTCGGCGAAGACGGCAACGGGGCTTTGCGGCGGAACAAAGAATCCTGTTGAGTTCCCCTCATCGTCATAGGTGACTATCGTCGCGGCAAATGCTGCGCAGGTCGCGGCGATGGTGGGCAGAGCCACAACGGGCAGGGTGGCCTTAAAGCCTGTGAATTTGGCGGTGTCGATAGCCCGCCCGCCGCCGACGCCGACGATAAGGTCTGCGCCCTGCTGCGCAGCAAGAAGCGCAAGGTCGTCGCTGGCTCGCTCGGTTGGTCGCCCGGTGTAGCGCACCACCTGATAGGCTATGCCCGCGGCCTCCAGCTGCTCAGAGACCCGCTGCCCCACCAGGGAAAGAGCGGTCGGTCCGCCCAGTACCAGCGCCTTTTTTGCCCGGCCACGCACAAAGTCGGCCAGGCGCTCAATCGCCCCCGGCTCACTATGATAGACGCGTGGAGCCTTGATCTCGGCCATGCTCCCCTCAATCCTTCCCAAACAAACGCCGTTGCGTGTGTTGCAAACTGCGAATCCCTCTTTTATAGTATACTTTACTTATAAGATTACTCAAGTTAATATTATTATAGAGGAGTACCCACTTGTCAAGCGTAGAGAACAGAACCTGCACATCCGCCCAAACGGACGCAACAGAGGTGGCGGACGCGCTGCTACCTCACGAGCGGCTGCTCAGTCTGCTCTCCTCGCTGTTTGCGGCCTGGGGCTTTGGCGCCGAAGACAGCGCAACCCTGGCGAGGCTCGTGCTGGAGGCCGACCTGCGGGGAATCAGCAGCCACGGCATTCAGCGGCTTACCTTCTACCGGCGCATCATCCGCGACGGACACGTCTGCACAAGCGCCCGCCCCGAGCTCGTGCGTGAGACCCCGGTAAGCGGAGTGGTGGACGCTCACAAGGCCATGGGGCATCTTGCGGCGCAGTACTCGATGCAACGGGCAATAGCCAAGGCGCAAAGCACGGGGGTGGGCATCGTCACCACGAGGAACTCCAATCACTTCGGCATCGCCGGTTACTTCGCCCAGATGGCAAGCGCACAAAACCTCGTCGGCGTCTGCTCCACAAACTCCTACCCCATAATGCCCGCCACCTTTGGTGACGCCCCGGTAATCGGCAGCAATCCTCTGGCTTTTGCCTTCCCCGCCTCGCCGCTCGACTTTTTGTACGACGCATCCAGCACGGTGGTAAGCCTTGGCCGCATCGAGCTGGCCGCAAAGCTGGGCGAGCAGCTGGAGATGCCCTGGGGTATGGACGAGAACGGCCA
>JAITEK010000121.1 GCA_031282085.1 Coriobacteriales bacterium | reverse complement strand
GGGAATGACATGAGGCGATCAGGTGGTGGCGCGGTAGGTGGCGCGGTCGGCTACGCGGACGTTGATGTAGGTGATGGTGCCCGCGTGCTCGGCGAGTAGCCCCAGGATGACCTGCTCCTTGGCCTTGACGTCCTCGGCGGCGCCAAAGGCCACACCCACGTTGTTGGTGAGGTCGAGCGTGGTTTTAACCCGGTCGGGGGCGGAGATGGAGCGCACCAGAGCGAGCATTTCGGGGCCGAAGCCGTTGATTATCGCCAGGGCGTTGAGGACGCCTTCATCGGTGACCGCGACTCCCACCTCGGGGCTGATGCTGCGCGAGATGTCCCGCACGAGAGGAATCCGCTCAAGCTCATCAGCGGTGACTTGCACGCCCTCAAGCACGCTCGGGCCGCTGGGGGCGGCGGTGGGGGTCGCCGGGTCGCCGATGTCTTGTGACCCATCGGCAACAGACTGCTCGGTGACCGCCTGCACGATTCCCGTGCTGGTTGACGACCCCTCGGCTCCGGCGGGGTCGGCGGCTCCGGCGTTCGCGTCCTCGGCGCCCGTTCCACCATCGGTGCCACCCGCACCCGCTTCACCATTGGCGCCCTCGGCGCCACCCGCGCCACCCGCAGCATCGGTGCTACCCGCGGCATCGGCGCCTCCTTCAACAGCATCCTTGGTTCCGCCTTCGCCGCTCTCGTCACCCGAGGCGCCTGTTGGCGTCGTGGGGGTAAGCGGGGCGGCGGCGGTGTAGGACGCGAGCCATACGCCATCCGCTGACAAGAGCCAGTTCTGCCCGGCGATACCCTCCCTCAGCGAGGGCACCGCGACCACGGCGGCTATCTGCCGCTCCTTCACCACAAGCAGGACAGTCGCGGGAAACGAGCGTTTTACCTCAACGGAAGCGACCCAGGGGTCGGCCGCCACCCGTTTGCGTATCTCCTCAACATCCAGGCGCAGCAGGGTGCTGCCCTCGGGGACGGACGCCAGCTCGGTGAGGCGCTCGCCCGTGAGGCGCTGGGCTCCCTCCACCCGCACCTCCTGCACCGTGAACAGCGGGGACTGGTAGAGCCCGACGGCAACGCCCACCAAGACGAGCAGGCTCAGGGCGACGATGAGCACGCGGCCCGGCACCTTGCTGGCGCGGCGCGCGGCGGCCTGTCGCATCTTGCGGTGCTCGCGCACGGTCATGGGCGCGGACGTATAATCCTCCGCGTCGGTACGCTCATCCGCACCGGTTCGTCGGGTGCGGGTGCCGGCCTCCCGAGACGACAGACCCGCGCCTGCCAAAGACTCGTTTATCTGATGCTTGTCCTTAAAACGCGTGGTCTCAAGCTCATCGAACACGCGCACAGCCTTGTCGGCGCGGTAGCGCGCATAGCGCATCCGGGGGTCCTTCTGCGGTGTGGCAGCGGCGAGGTCTTCCTTTGCGGATTGGCTGTAATCGACCTTGGTCCTGTTAAAGGACGCCGGCGGACGATTGAGTTGCTGACGGCGCGCCCCCGACGCGGTGCGTCGCGACCGGAGGTTCTTGCCGCTACGAGAAGCCGATGAAGCGGATCTCGGGTTGTAGTTCTGTGCCATATGCCTCTTTCACGCGCTCACGTACATACATGATTATAGCAATCACATCCGCGGCAGTCGCCCCTCCTTCGTTCACAATGAAGTTCGCATGTACGTTGGAGACGCAGGCGCCACCAACCGTATAGCCCTTGAGTCCGAGGGAGTCGATAAGTTGGCCCGCCGAGGCGTCAGGAGGATTGCGGAAGACGCTCCCCGCGTTGGGGACGGTGAGCGGCTGGGTCTTGCGTCGCCGCTTGAGCGACGCCTCCATCTTGGCGCGAATCTGCCCGAGATGGCCCTTCTTCACCCGCAGACCGGCCTCCACGATGATCTCGCCGGCGGGGACGCCGCTGCAGCGATAGGCCCAGGGCAGCTCGTGCACTTCATAACGCACCAGGCCCTGGCCGGGGCGCAGCACGGTGAGCGACTCAACGATGGAGCCTATCCACTCCGCCGCCGAGCCGGCGTTCATGAACAGGGCGCCGCCGAGGGTTCCCGGGATGCCAACCGCGAACTCCAGCCCGGAATAGCCGCTCTTAAAGGCCCCTTGCACGAGTGTGGAGAGGATGACGCCCGCACCCGCGATAAGCAGGCTCTCGCCTTCGGTCTCATCGGGGAAGCTGAATTGCTTGAAGTCGTTGCCCAGGGTGATGACGGCCCCGCTGAAACCTGCGTCGCTGACGAGCAGGTTGCTGCCCTTGCCCATGGGGCACCAGGGCAGGCCGTGCTCGGCGAAGGCCTTGAGGCAGCAGTTGATGTCCGCAAGGGTGGCGCACTCGATATACAGCGAGGCTGGCCCGCCTATGCGGTAGCTGGTGTGGCGCGCCATCGGCTCATTGTAGAGCACCGTTCCCGTGATGGCGCCCTCAAGGTCGCAGTAGGCGTCAAAGCCCGTCATCGCCACGCTCCCGCCGCTCAAGCGCCTCCACTATGAGGGGAGCCAGCACCGTTACGTCGCCCGCGCCCATCGTGATGATGAGGTCGCCCTCTGCGGCGAGCGCTACCATGGTCTGCACGACGTCGGTACGATGCCGGATGGTGTGCACCGTCGCGTGGGGGTCGTGCGCGCGTACCACGTCGGCAAGCGCCTCGCTGTTGACGCCCGGTATCGGCGCCTCGCCAGCGGAGTAGACCTCCATGAAGTTCACGGTGTCCGCGTGGTCGAAGGCGACCGCGAACTCGTTGAGCAGGGCCTGGGTCCGCGTGTAGCGATGCGGTTGGAACAGCACGTGTATCCTGCGATAGCCCAGCTCGCTCGCCGCCTTGAGCGTGGCGGCCACCTCGGTGGGATGATGGCCGTAATCATCGACGACGGTTACGCCCGCCACCTGCCCGATGGTGTCGAAGCGCCGCCGCACGCCGGTAAAGGCGCTGAGGGCGCGGGCGGAGGCCTCGCGGTCGAAGCCCAGCGCGTCAAGGGCGGCCATCACCGCGGTCGCGTTGAGCATGTTGTGCACGCCGGGCGAGTGGGGCAGCTCAAGTTGGCAGCGCTGACCGTCGGCAAAGACGACGGAGAAGCTGTTGCTGCCCTGGGGCACACAGCGCACCGAGAGACCGCTCTCGTCCTCAACCTCGCCCTCAACCTCATTCTCATCCGCAACGCCGTAGGTGATAACCGTCCGCTCGCCACCGAACTGCGTGGCGAGCTCAACGAGGCCGGGGCTGCCGTCGTAGACCACCAGCGTGCCGCCGGGCGCCACCTTGCTGAGGAAGGAGGCAAAGGCGCTTTGTATCTCGTCGAGGCTGGCGTAATGGTCGAGGTGGTCCGCCTCGATATTCGTGACGATGGCCAGAGCTGGGTCCAACCAGGTAAACGAGCCATCGGACTCGTCGGCCTCCACCACGAACAACTCGCCTGTGCCGGCGCGCGCCGTGGAATCGTAGCCGTCGACCACTCCTCCGATGAGGAAGGTGGGGTCGGTACCGAGCCTGTCGAACGTGGTGGCGAGCATGGACGAGGTCGTGGTCTTGCCATGGGTGCCGGCAACCGCCAACGTCTTATGCGTTCGGCTGAGGTAGGCGAGCATACGGGCACGCGGCCATATCTCAAGCCCCCGCTCAACGGCTGCGCGGTACTCGGGGTTGCGCTCGGGGATGGCCGAGGAGACTACCACGACGTCGATGGTGGGATCGGCGACGTTTGCCGCATCGTGCCCGACCACGACCCGCACGTTGGCGCGCAGAAGCGAACGCATATAGCGCGACTCCTTGAGGTCCGAGCCAGTCACATCAAGACCGCGCTCATGGGCCACCAGGGCGATACCGCTCATGCCGGAACCGCCGATTCCAATAAAATGTACCCTCTGGATACGGGACACGTTTTCTCCTTCTCAAAAACACGTAACAGGCAATAAAAAGTACTGACTGATTCTACCGCAGTGAGACGCTCTCAGCCATTCGACGGCTTGGCCTTTGTACGTCGCGCTGCGCGCCCTTGGTATAGGGATGCGAGCTTACGCTCGCAAAGCGGTCTGTTGACGTATTCGTTCTTCCGTCATACTCGGGCTTGTCCCGGGTA
>JAITEK010000104.1 GCA_031282085.1 Coriobacteriales bacterium | reverse complement strand
GCCAGGACGGATGTAGCACAAAAAAACGACAGGTCTGTACCGGGCAACCCGGTCTGATCCTGCTCTAACGCAATCACACCGTTGCGCTCCTTGCACGGGTGGCCTACACTTGAGGCAATATTATCGGTAGCTCCAGGAACCAGGCAGAAAGGAATCATCATGAAGATCTCAGCGCGCAACCAGCTCAAAGGAACGGTGACCAACGTGGAGAAAGGCGCTGTCTCAAGCATCGTCACCCTCGACGTCTCGGGCAACACCGTCACGGCCACGATCTCGAACGCCGCCGTTGAAGACCTCGGTCTTGAAGTGGGGCAGGAGGCCTACGCCATCATCAAGGCGACCTCGGTTATGATCGGCGTCGACCACTAGATGCCCCAGCGCTTTGAGCAACCTCTGAAGAAGCAGCTGCTCGGCCTTGATTGGCGTGCGGCATGGGTAGAGCATAACCGGGCGCGCAAGGCGCCTGACGACGTGGGATGCTGGGACGAGCGTGCCGAGGGCTTCTCCCGTCATGCGGCCACCTCGTCTTATGCGCAGGACTTCATCAACCACCTGTCCTTGCCGCCTGCCCAGCGTATCCTCGATATGGGTAGCGGCGGCGGGACGCTTGCGCTGCCGCTCGCCCGTGCTGGCCACGAGATCATAGCGGCCGATTTCTCCACAAGGATGCTGGAGGTGCTTGAGGGTGCCGCCCAGGATGAGGGGCTCTCGTCGATTCGTACCACGCTGCTGGATTTTAACGCGCCCTGGGCAAAGTGGGAGGCGGCCGGCATAACGGAGGGATGCGTGGACGTTGCGCTTGCCTCGCGCTCGACGATGGTCGATGACCTCGCAGAAGCCTTTGATAAGCTTGAGCGCGTCGCCCGAACCAAGGTGGCCGTTACGATGGCAACGGAATTTGCGCCCCGCGGCATAAAGCGGATGGGCAAAAGCTATGAGGGGGACCCGGATTTTGTGCCGGACTTCATTTTTGCGGTCAACATCCTCCTCCAGCGGGGACGCTACCCCGAGCTCCGCTTTATCGATTCGTACAAGCCCACCGAACAAGGCGCCAAACGCCTCGTCCGCTGGGCCTTCATATCATGGAGCCCCCTGCCCTTGTAAGATTTTGCCATTCCCGGCTGAAGGCCGGGAACTTGTGCCGCAAAGACGGCTGGCGCCATCCCGCGATGTTCAGTGGGTCCGTCGGCTATCGCCGTCGGGTGGATTCCGGGGCAAGCCCACAATGACGGGCGGGTGTGCGCGGGGAGGAGTTGCGGAGCCGATACCTGCGTAGGCGCAGGATCAGGTAGAGGGCGAACACCACGCTGTAGACGATGATGGAGTCGCGGGCGGTTGTTGCGCCTTGGAGCGCGGGCACCAGCAGGTAGCCAAGGATATGGAGATAGATCAGGCCGAAGAACAGGTAAGCGAAGCGCTGGACGCGTCTCCAGAGGCGGATGTCCAGAGCGGACCTGACCCGGCGCAGCGAGCTCACCGTCAACACAGCAAACAGTACGAGCAGCACGCCCGAGAGCAAAAGCCCCGTCATGAGGTTGGGTCGCAGCCGAAAGAAGTGCTCCGCAAGCCCGATGTAGTTTGCGAGAAGGGGCGCAAAGTGCCCGCAGATCAGGATGCTGCCGATGAGCGAGAGCTCGCCGCGAATGGGGATAAGCCGTCTACCGAGCGCCGAATCGTCCCGGAGTACTCCGACGAACATGACCACCGCAAAAAACGCAAAGGCCAGATGCCCCTTCTGGATGAGGTCCTGAAGCGGTCTGAGCAGCAGGTTCGTCGTCGGCGCCGAGAACAGCAAGAAGGCAACAACCGCGAGCAGCGCCGCCACGTAGAACAACAGGGGCATCCGCCTGATCGCCCTGCTCAGAAGCACGGCGATCAGGCTGGCGGATATGAGTGAGAGAAGTATGCTCATGGCCTCAGACCTTGGCAACCTCGCACAACCCTGATGCAAACGGTGGGAATCCGGTTATCGGGTCAAAATCACGGGTCGTGAGCAGGTTCACGTCGGCCTGGTGCCAACCATGGAAGATGTCAACCACGCCGGGCATCACCATGTTGGTCACCTCAGCGGTCATCTCTATCTCCCCCTGCCAGTTGTATACCCTTGCCTTGTCCCCTCCGGTAAGCCCGCGCGCCTGCGCGTCCTGGGGGTTGAGGCGCACTACAGGCTCGGGCATGAACTGATTGAGCCAGGGCAAATCGCGCAGCTTGCTGTGCGTGTAGAACGGCACGCGCGAGCCGGTGTTGAGGACGAGCGGATAGCCCTTGTCCTGCTCAGAGGGTTTGAAGGGGCTGTGGAGGGGTTCCTCATAGATCGGCAGCCCCTCAAATCCGAGGTCGGTGAGCACTTTGGAGACAAATTCGACCTTACCGGTGGGCGTATTAAAGCCCGGCTGCCCATCCTTGCGCAGCTTCCCCGAGGCGTACTTCCTCTCCTCGGGAGCCGGACCAGGAACATCATAGCCGCCGGGGGCTGCGCGCAGGTCATCAAGCGTTACGCCCAGACCGGTGGTCGCAAGCAGCTCCTCCAGGGCGCCGTCGACGCTACCGCCGAAGCACTCCTCCTCATAGCCGAGGGCACAACCGAGCTCCATGATGATCTGCCAGTCCTCGCGCGCCTCGCCCAGGGGTTTTATCACGGGTTCGCGCAGGTATATCTTGCGTCCGAATATCCCCAGCGCCGCTGAACGCTCGTAGCACATCGCTGCGGGCAGCACCATGTCAACATAGTCATGGGTCCAGGGGCGGATATAGTAATCGAGCGCCACGGTGAACTCCATGTTCTTGATGGCCTCCTGGTACAGCGGGGTATTGGGCCACATCATCGCGTTAACGCCGAGCAGCACGCCGGCGCGTATCTTGCCGTCCTTTACGTATTCGGGGAGGTGCACGGTCTGCATCATCTTGTAGTACCGCGCCCAAACCGGGAACTCGTCCCTGTCGTAGCGGCGATCCTGGAAGCCCTGCTCCGTATAGACGTCCTCCAGTTGGAACGCGGGAGTGGAGGCGGCGTAATCAAAGGGCAGACCGGGGCCGAGCGTAAGGCCACCCGCAACATCAAGGCTGCCGAGGAGGGCGGGGATCATGAACACGGCACGCTGGAAATGCCCCACGTTGGTGGCATGGCAACCACCCTTTGAGCTGGTGATGAGCGTGTTCGGAGCATTGCTGCCGATGAGCCGCGCCGCCTCGATGAGCTTGTCGGCGGGGACCAGGGTGATCTCCTCAACCTTCTCGGGCGTGTAAGCGGAGACATAGGCCTTAAGCTCCTCAAAGCCCACGGTCCAGTTCTCGACGAAGTCCTTGTCGTAGAGGTCCTGCTCGATGAGTTGGTTGATGAAGCCCGCGGCCAGCGCGCCGTCGGTGCCGGGACGCAGTTGGAGGTGAACGTCGGCGAGGCTGTTGACCGTCGGCGTGATGCGCGGATCGACCACAACGAACTTCACACCGCGCTCCTTGGCGTTCATCAGCCCCTTAAAGCGGTTGGGCTGAGACCAGGCGGGATTGAGCGACCAGATAAGCGCGCTCTTGGTGGCTTCACCGGGGTCTTGTCCCATGCTGGTTTGGCCAAAGACCATGTTCGCGCTCATCCAGCTCGCGGCGGCGCATACCGAGCTCTCGGTTCCGTAACTCGCCGAGCCAAAGAGGGTCGCCAGGCGCTGCATGGCGCCGCGCGGCTCCTTGGGGTCGCCGCAGAAGAACAGCACCGAGTCGGCTCCATGCTGGGCTTTTATCTTGTTGAATCTCTCCGCTATCGTCGCGTAAGCCTCATCCCAGGTGATCTGCTCCCACTCGGGTGTACCGGTGCCTTTCTCGTTTGTACGCTTCATAGGAGACAGCAGGCGATGCGGGTCGTAGAGCTCCTGCAGGCTTGCGATGCCCTTGGCGCACAACGGGGTCACGGGGTAGCCGTCGGTGCGTGACTCCACACGCACGATCTTCTCGTCTTTGATGTAGCAGTCGATGCCGCATTTGGGCACGTGATTGCACATATCGCAGTAGCTGTGACGCACCTCAAGCGACTCGTCATCGGCGGCAAAGGCCAGCCCGGGATGAAAGAGGTTAAAGCCGAAGCCACCGGCCATACCCGCTGTAACGCCCGCGAGTGCGGTTCCCGTTACAAAGTTGCGCCGTGAGATTCCCTCGGCTTCCGTGATGCTGCCGGTGTTGTTGGTATTGTCCATGATGGCCCCTTCGACGCCGTGTCCTGTCGTGTCCTGCCTCCAGTGCTCTGTGATCTTCGGCATCACCGGTCACCCCCATCCTTCTTGTCGGCTGTCTTGTCGGCCCCGGCGCCGGCATGGGCGCCAGCGCCGGCTTCAGCGGCCGCGGCCTTCTTCTTGTCGCTGCTCCTCTTGGCAGCCACACCGATTCCCACGGCTCCCGCGACAACAGCGACCCCTGCGGCGCCAACGACCACGGGGCTGATCCCCGCCTGCGCCTTTTGGTGCTCCTCGGCTTCGGGCTCGTCGGCACTGACGACGGTCATCACCTTGGAGGCCACCATGCTGCCGGGCATGTCGGCGGGCTCCAGATAATAGAAGCCCGTCTCACCCACCCGCTTGGCGCCAGAGGCTATCTTTTTGGCAATGGCGCTCTCGGGGTCGTCTATGTCGCCGATGACGCGCGCGCCGCCAGGGCAGTTGATAACACAGGCAGGTTGGCGCCCCTCCGCGAGCAGCTCGTTGCAGAAGATGCACTTCTCGGCGACGTCAACCCGCTGTACGCCATAGGACTCATAAGGGGCGGGCGTCTCTGTATCAAACCAGTTCGCCTCCGTCTGGTTGAGATGCCGCGCGCCATAGGGACAGGCCGCCTCGCATTGACCACAACAGATGCAGTCTTCATAGTTGACGAGGGTGATACCTTCTTCGTTCTGGTAGCTTGCGCCTGTTGGGCAGGCCGCCACACAGGGCGGGGCGTCGCACTGCATGCAGGAGTGAGGCAGATAGGTGCGCCTGGCCTGGGGATACTCGCCCCATTCGCAGCAATCCACTTTCACCCACGTTACGCCGGGGCGTGTGTTGTTCTGCATCTGGCAGGCGACGACACAGCCACAACAGCCCGCGCAGCGCGACAAGTCGATGAGCATTGCCTGTCTTGTCATGATTCATCCTTTCCTTCTGGGGGCTTTTGCGACAGCCCCGATCCACGTGCATACCTTGGGAAAAGCATACGGAGCCGCCGACCATCTTTCCAGAAGCACCGTCTATGTCGGCATATTGCTTGAGTGGGAGCACTTTGATAGCGCAGGCCACCTGGCGAACATGGCGGACGCTATGCCATTTTGTAAATAACTGATGAATACTCAAGAAAAGTCGATATTTGTTCTAGCGAGAACAGACAAGCATCACGTGCGCTTGATATCCTGCTTGGCGGAATGTGTTCAGCGGTATTCGATAGGTGCTTGCAAGCGAGCGCAATCGAGAAGCTGAGAGAGAGAACAACGTTTGAATACCTCAACGGCTGTCAGGGAGAGAGGATGGTACGTACGATGGGTCATGTATGCGAGCGCGCGAGGGGCAAGAAGGGATTGCGCGGGCTCAGGAGGGCCTTTCTCACTTGCACGAGGGTAGCGTTAGCGTTTCTGTTGATTGTGGGAGGAGGAGCGCTCGTTGCTCCTGCTGCCCCGGTTCTGGCCGAGGAAGGGGACGATTCGTCGGAACTCGCCCAGGCCCCGGAAGTCACAGAGCCACAAGGCGAGACG
>JAITEK010000079.1 GCA_031282085.1 Coriobacteriales bacterium | reverse complement strand
TGACGGGCGGGCGGTGGGTGAGGGTTAACCCTCGGCAGGAGGGTTGGCCTCGGGGGCGGGCGCGAGGGCGGGGAGGGACCAGGTTACGAGGTTGGTGTCGCTGTCGGCGAGGGCGTTGGGGGCGAAGACCACGCGGAGGGGATCATTGGCAGCGAAGTAGAGTGTCGCCGTCACTGTAGCATCCTTTGCCAGGACAGAAGCCTCAAGCTCGCTTGTAACCGTCTCCCCCTGGTCCGTCTTCCCGATATAATGTTCAACGCGCTCGCCGCTCGCCGTCTCAAGCTGCCATTGGGTCAGATACAGCGTCACATCGTTGGAGTTCTTGTTGAGGAACTGTACCTCAACAGCCGTGATAGGCTTGTTGTCGGAGGCGCGCAGTTCCTGAGTGGCGCTGATAACGGTAACGAGCAGGCTGTCGCAGTCTACGGTCGTGCCGAACGCGAGGTCTTTTGTCGGGGTCTCCTCCGGCGCGCCCACGACCACAGGGGCGGGTATCTCAGGCGGCTTCTGGGTGAGTTCGATAGTCGGCGTGAAGAGCACCAGCCCTCCTGTCCCGGCGCCGGCAAGCACAACGATGAGCAGCCAGAACCAGAAGCGCTGGACGAGAGGCAGGAGGCTCTTGCCGCAGTAGGGACAGTGTTTTACGTTGCTCACAACACGGCTGCCGCAACGTTTACAGTGGATGATCTTGCGCGTGAAGGTTTTGGAGATAGGGTGAGGGTCAGTGACCGGCCTCAGATTCCGCCGTCTGTCAAAGCGGTTGCCTGAATCCGAGAAATGCCACTGCTTGGATCGCCTGCGATCGTTGCGTGCCATCCACCCTCCTCAAAGCAGTATATCGGTAAGAGACGCGGTATCCATACGTCAGTCTATTTTATCCCATTACCCGTCATATTGCGGCAGGGTTGGCAAAGCTGCGGCAAAGGAGACGACACAAACAGGGTACTATCTGTCAGAATGGGAAGTGGATCATCGCTACGAGCAGAAAGACAGGGCATTCCCTCCATGACGCAACAGTGGACAGCACAGGAAGTCGACGCGGCAACCGCTCAGGGGCTTGCGGACGCCTGCGGTCTCGCGCCGCTGGTGGCTCGCGTTCTTGTGGCGCGCGGGATAACGACGCCCAATGAGGCCGCGGCCTTTCTGTATCCCGACCTCGGGCATGACTGGAGCGACGCGACGCTTATCCCCGGCATGGCAGAGGTGGTCAACGCGCTGGAGGCCGCCATGCGCGCGAACAAGCGTATCCTGGTGTTCGGGGATTACGATGTGGACGGCATCAGCGCGACCGCCTGCCTGCTGAAGGGGCTCGCCGCGCTCGGTACCACCGCCGACTACCTCATACCCAACCGTGCGGATGAGGGCTACGGTCTTTCGCCTGCCGTGCTTGAGCGGGTCTATGAGCGCGACCCTGAGCTGCTTATTACGGTCGATTGCGGCATCGCCTCGCGCGACGAGGTCGCAGAGCTGGTTGCGCGCGGCATTGAGGTGCTGATAACCGACCACCATGAACCTTCGGACGCGGTACCGTGCGGCGTCCCGGTAGCCGACCCCAAGCTCGTGCAGGATTCGCCGCAGGCCATCCTCGCGGGCGTCGGCGTCGCGCTCAAACTGCTTACCTTGTTGGGGGAGCGTTTTGGCAAGCCACAGCTTTGGCGCAGCCTCACCGACCTTGCCACGCTGGGGACGCTTGCCGACGTGATGCCCCTGACCGGGGAGAACCGCTCTCTGGTCACCGATGGTCTGGCCCTCATAGAGCGCGTACCGCGTCCCGGTGTTGCTGCCGTGCTCGCGCGTACGCGGCACAACGGCGGACCTCTGAGCGCGCGCGATTTGACTTTCGGCCTTATCCCGCGGCTTAACGCGGCGGGGAGGATGGACAGCCCCACTACGGCTCTTGAGCTGCTCATAAGCGATGACCCCTCTGCCTCCTTCGAGCTCGCCGAGGCCCTTGAGGCGGCGAACAACAACCGCCGTGCGATAGAAAGCACCCAATTTGAGGAGGCGCTGGCACAGGTCACCGCGTCTTATCATGGGCAGAAGGTGGTCGTTGCCGCGGGAGAAGGTTGGCACGAGGGTGTGCGGGGCATCGTCGCTGCCCGTCTTGTCTCGCGCTTCGGCGTGCCCGCCCTCGTCTTTACCCTCGTAGACGGCGAGGCCCGTGGCTCGGGACGCAGCGTGGGGGCGGTCAACCTCTTTAAGGCCGTGGAATCCTGCGCCTCACTCACGCTGCGTTTCGGTGGGCATGAGGCGGCTGTTGGCGTCACGCTCGACTCCGCGCGCCTTGCCGCGTTCACCGAGCAGCTGGAGGCTGTTCTGGCGGCCGAACCGGAGGAGCACTTCCACCCGCCGCTGGTGGTGGACGCCCAACCCCGGTTCTCGGAACTTTCGCTGGAAGCGGTTGAGCAGCTTGCCTCGCTGGATCCCTATGGACAGGGTAACCGTGAGCCGCTCTTTGCGACGCGTGGCGTCCTCATAAAAGCCGCGCGTGCCGTGGGCGTGAAGAAGAACCATCTGTCCTTTGTGGCAAGCGATAGCACCGGCAGCCTTTCCGCCATATGGTTCCAGTGCCCGAATATCGAGGACTTCCTTACCGGCGGTAGCGACTTCGACCTCATCTGCCGCCCGCAGGTAGACGAGTGGAACGGCAGGCGCCGCGTAAAGCTCATGGTTGAGCAAGTGTATCCCCGTAGCGCAATCGCCCAGGACCCTCAGGAGCTCGCCGCCGCCCTGCTCGGGCGACCCGCCGCCCTGCACTCCGCCCAACGCGCCGCACTCGACGCCTTGCAAAGCGGAGCTTCGGCGCTGGTTGTTATGGCGACGGGGCGTGGCAAATCTCTCATATTCCAAACCCACGCCGCCCGTCTGGCTCTCACCGAGCACCGGACGAGCGTCTTCATCTATCCGCTGCGCGCACTCATAGCCGACCAGGCCGCGCACCTTGCGCACGGCTTTGCCCGCCTGGGCCTTGTGTCGCGCGCCCTCACGGGAGAGGACAGTACGGCGGACAAAGACCGTGTATTCCAGGACCTGTACGAGGGTAAGGTAGACGCCCTGCTCACAACCCCTGAGTTCTTCGGGCTGCACGCCTGGCGCTTTGCGGAGTCGGGACGTGTGGGCTTCATCGTCTTTGACGAGGCGCACCACATCCAGACCGAGCGTGCTACCGGGCGCGGGGCCTATCGCGATCTGAGTGAGATACGTGCGCGCTTTCCGCAGGCGCAGTTCCTCGCGCTCACCGCGACCTCGGATGACCGCGTTACCTCCGGCATCCGCGAGGCCCTGAGCATCGAGCGGATTATCGTTGACAACGCCCGGCGCGATAACCTGCTGATAGACGACGCACGCGACCGGTGCGACCGCGACGCCTACCTTCTTACGCTCATGGACAAGGCCACCAAATCGCTTGTCTACGTGAACTCCCGAATCAAGGCCATGGAGTTGGTTCACCTGCTGCGCAAGCACAGCGCACAGCCCGCGTCCGTCGTCTTCTACCACGCGGGGCTGACGCGCGAGAAGCGCAGCGCCATCGAGGAGGGCTTCCGTTCTGGCGAGCTTACGACCATCGTCTCCACGAGCGCCTTTGGGGAGGGCGTCAACATCCCCGACGTCTCCGATGTGGTGCTGTACCACCTCCCACTCAGCGCGGTCGCCTTCAACCAGATGGCCGGGCGCGCGGGTCGCGATGGGCAGCCTGCGACCATCCATCTGCTCTACACTGCGGCCGACGCCGAGTTAAATCGCGGCCTGCTCGCCTCGCTCGCTCCGACGCAGGAGGAGCTCACGGCGCTTTACAAGGCCCTGCGCACGTATGCACGGGCAGGTGGCGGGGCCGCGCCGTTCACGGTGGGCGTCTCGCAACTCGTGATGGACTGCCTGCACGAGCAGGCCGACTGCGGACTTGATGAGCGCGGGATTGCAACCGGCGTGGCCATCTTCGCGGAACTGGGGCTGCTCAGGCTCATCCAACTCGACGGCGACAGCAGCGTTACGCCGGAGCCACGCGACCTGTGCTGGACCCTGGAGATGACCGTGGACGCAAGGGTTGAACTTTCCGCGAGCAGCATATATCTTGAAGGGAGGGAGGAGTTCGCTCTCTCGGAGTGCTTCAGCGCCTGGGCGCTTGAGGCGACGGCTGAGGAGCTCTGCGCGCAGATGCGCGGGCCGCTCACCCCCTCCCACGGTGATACAACGGATGGGTGAATGATGACAGATGAGATACGCGACACGCTGGAGGCACGGCGAGGCGATGAGACGCCCGATGCCTTCGTGCGCCTGATAGAGCAGGCACAGACCTACCTCGGCCCGGATGAGTTGGAAGAGTTGCGGCGCGCCTTTGACTTCGCGAACAAGGCGCACAAAGGGCAGGTGCGCAAGACGGGCGAGGCATTCATCAACCACCCGGTCCAGGTCGCGCTCATCCTAGCCGAGCTGCGCATGGATGTTGACACCATCGCCGCGGCCATCCTGCACGACACCGTTGAGGACACGTCTGTGACGCTGGAGGAGGTTGAGCGGGAGTTCGGCCCCGATGTGCGCGAGCTCATCGACGGTGTGACCAAGATCACGCGCATCGAGATAGAGTCCCTCTCCGAGCAGCAGGTCCGCAATATCCGCAAGATGCTCCTGGCCATGTCCAAAGATGTGCGCGTCATCGTCATCAAGCTCGCCGACCGCCTTCACAACATGCGAACCCTCCAAGCCCTGAGCGAGGACCGGCGCATCTTCAAGGCGCGTGAGACGATGGAGGTATTCGCACCGCTCGCGCACCGCCTCGGCATCAACTCCATCAAATGGGAGTTGGAGGACCTCGCGTTCTACTATCTTGAGCCAGCGCGCTTCCAGCAGGTCTCGCGCATGGTCAAGGAATCGCGCAGCGCCCGCGAGGACTACCTCGAGCGCACGATAGAGCTGCTTTCGGCCGAGTTGGCGCGTGTGAGCGTGGAGGCAAAGATCACCGGGCGCCCCAAGCACCTCTACTCCATCTACCTCAAGATGGCCCAGAAGGGCAAGGATTTCTCCGAGATATACGACCTCATCGCCCTGCGCGTCATCGTTGAGACCATCAGCGAGTGCTACTCCTGCCTGGGCGCGGTCCACACCATCTGGCCGCCGATGCCGGGGCGCTTCAAGGACTACATCGCCATGCCCAAGCTCAACCGTTACCAATCGCTGCACACCACCGTCATCGGCCCCGCGGGGCGGCCGCTTGAGATACAGATACGCACCCGGGAGATGCATCAGACGAGCGAATACGGCGTGGCGGCGCATTGGCGTTACAAGGAGGGGAGGCGCAGCCCCACCGAAAAGGAGATGGATGATCAGCTCTCCTGGCTGCGGCAGATGCTCGACTGGACGGATGATGAAGCCGACCCGCGCGAGTTCATGGAGTCGCTGCGGCTGGACCTCACCAACTCCGAGGTCTTTGTGTTCACCCCGAAAGGCGAGGTCATCCGCCTGCGCAATGGCTCAACGCCCATTGATTTCGCCTACGCCATCCACACCGAGGTGGGCAATCACTGCGTCGGTGCAAAGGTCAACGGCAGCATCGTCCCGCTTACCTACGAGTTGCAGACGGGCGACCGGGTCGAGGTGCTCACGCTTAAAAGCTCGGGGCCGTCGCGCGACTGGCTCAACATCGCCAAAACACCTACCGCCCGCTCCAAGATACGTGGCTATTTCTCGCGTATCACCAAGGACGACGACATACTGCACGGCCGCGAGTTGCTGGGCCGCGAGATGCGCAAGCACGGAGTGGGCGTCTCCTCAACGCGTCTGACCAAGGCGCTCAAAGTCGTGGCGGACGGCCTTGATTTCCGTGATGCTGATGATCTGCTGGCACGCGTGGGCGCCGGCAAGCAGAGCGCGCGCCAGATAGCCAACAAGCTGCTCAAGGAGCTGGCCGTTGAGCAACAGGGCAACGTTGAGGCGCCGGCGGCGGAGAAGCTTCTCGGCCTCAACATGACGGAGAGCGCCACGGTGGAGTCCTTCAAATCGCGGGGCTCGAGCAGCGGCAAGGGGTCTTCCGGCGTTGTCGTCAAGGGGCTCGACGGGGTGCTCGTGCGGCTCTCGCATTGCTGCAACCCCGTGCCAGGCGACGAGATCATCGGCTTTGTCACGCGGGGGCGCGGTGTGACCATCCACCGGACGAACTGCCCCAACGCCAAGGCTCTGATGTCCTCGCCAGAGCGTATAATTGAGGTTGCCTGGACGACGGACGTCAAGAGCAACGAGGTGTATAAGGTTGAGGTGCTCATCGAGGCCATCGACCGCCTCCATCTATATCAAGACGTGACGGTCGCCCTCGGCAGCAGCGGTGTGAACTTCCTCTCCGCCACCATGACGACGCACAAAGACGGTATCGTGGAGATGCGGTATCTGTTCGAGGTGAGCGAGATCGCGCATATCACGAAGATACTGCGGGAGTTGAGAGGCATCGAGGGCGTAATAGACGCACGCAGGACCATGCCGGGCGAGGTTGTCCGCAAGGCGCCACGCCGCGCGGGGAGCTAACGACAGAGGATTCTGAGCCCGCAAGGAACGATAAGGAGAAACACATGCACGTAGAACGGGTCGAGGTCACCATATCACCCGGATTCATCGAGAACTGCTATCTGCTGAGCGACGCGCCAGACTCGGATACGGTCGTTATCGTCGATCCGGGCGCGCAGCCCAGGCGTATCCTTGCCGCGGTGGGCGAGCGCAGCATCGAGCGGATCATCCTCACGCATCGTCATTACGACCATACGGCCGCGGTGCCAGCCTTGCTGAAGAAGGCTCGGGTTGAGGTCGTCGCTCACAAGTTCGACGCCGACGCCATTCCCGATCTCGAGGATTGGCACATCCCCCTCAAGAAGCTCTTGCTGCGGGAGTCGCCCGTCACGCGGATTGTGGAGGAAGGGGAGCTTATAGCGGTTGGGTCCGGGCAGGTGCGCGTTTTGCATACGCCGGGCCACACTGTCGGGAGCATGTGCCTGCATGACGAGGAGAACCATATCCTCATCGCGGGCGACACCTTGTTCTACGGCGCCGTTGGGCGGACCGACCTCTCGACAGGCGACCCGACGCAGCAGCGCGAAAGCCTCAAGAGGCTCGCCACACTTCCCGACGACACAGTAGTGCACCCCGGACACGACGAGGACACGAGCATCGGGCGTGAGCGCAAATACGGATTCCTGGGGCTCTTTGGCCAGAGGCCGGTTGTATCGGTTCCCAAACGCGAGGAGGCGCCATGTTCATAGCGATAGCGCAGAGCAATCCGATAGCGGGGGCCATGCGGGACAACGCCGAGCGCGCCCTGGCCCGTCTCGACGCCCTTGCGGCCAGCCCCTATCCGCCGGACCTGGTCATCTTTCCCGCCTTCGCCCTCACGGGAACACCTGTCGGCGGTCTGTGCTTCTCGGATGCCTTCGCAGCCGAATGTCTCGACGTCGCGCATGCGTTTGCGCAAAAGGCGCCGCTACCGACCCTCATCGGCACCCTCATACCCCGCCCTTTGGAGGAGGTGCGAGGCTTTATCAGCGAGCCGGAGGCCCTGCTGTGCCGTGAGGGGACGGGCGGTACCCTCGGCTTTGTCGACACAGGCAACGACTGGGGCCCCGCGCGCTACGCCGCGAGCGTCACCACGGTCATAGACGGACACACCATCTCGGTGCTCCTCGACGACTACCCTGAGCCCGAGGACGATTTCTCGGACTCGGAGATCGTTATCCTCATGCTCGCCAAGGAGTACCGCGGCACCAACACGATGTTCACCGCGTCCGAGCAGATGGGGCTGTTGAGGGAGTTCGCGCGGCGCAACGCCGCCTGGGTGGTGGTGGCAAACCTCGTCGGCGCGCAGGACGACAGCGTATACGACGGGGCCAGTGTGGTGCTCAAGCCCGACGGCACGGTGGTCCAGGCGGCCGAGCCCTTTGTTGAGGAGGTCGTCACCTACAACATCAGCTTCGCCCGGCCGGCGCAGGCGGTTCAGGCGGCAGTCGGCAGTGGCGCCACGCAGCGCTTTGAGGACAGTCACCTCGTTAAACCGCTGCTTCCTTACGAGGCGGATTGGCGGGCTTTGGAATTGAGCGTCCGTGATTACGTCCACAAGAACGGCTTCAGCGATGTGGTTATCGGGCTGTCCGGCGGTATCGACTCGGCGGTCACCGCGACTTTGGCGGTCGACGCGCTGGGCGCCGAGCACGTACACGGCGTGCTGATGCCGGGCCCCCACTCCTCACCCGGCAGCGTTGCCGATGCCACTGAACTCGCCGAAAAGCTCGGCATCGATACGCTCACGCTGCCCATCACCGAGCCGCTTGAGGCCTTCCGTGCGCTTTCTCAGGAGGTGCTTGGGCAGGAGGGCTCCTTCCTCGCCCGCCAGAACATCCAGGCGCGCATCCGCACCATCCACCTCATGCACCTCTCCAACACCTTCAACTGGCTGTTGCTCAACACGGGCAACAAATCCGAGGCCGCCATGGGTTTCTCCACGCTGTACGGGGATACGGCCGGTGCGCTTGCGCCGCTCGGCAACGTCTACAAGACGGATGTCTACGGGCTTGCGCTGTGGCGCAACGAGCGTTCTTCGGTCATACCGCCGGCCATCCTTGAGAAGCCGCCCTCGGCCGAGCTGTATGACGGGCAACGCGACGACGATACGCTGCCGCCCTACGAGCAGCTCGATCGCATCCTCCGCCCGCACATCGAGGAGGGGATGGGCGTCGACCAGATCGTTGAGTATCTCCGGCAGGAGCCGGACAACGAGTGGGTGAGCGAGGAGCTCGTTGAGCAGGTACTCGACAGCGTCCGTGCTGCCGAATACAAACGGCGTCAGGAGCCGCTCGCGCCGTCACTCGGGTATCTTGATATGGGTATGGACCGCGATTGGCCGCTGACGAACGGCTTTAAGGACCACTACCGCGACCTCAAGCCCGACGTGAGCTTATCTGAGTACCTGGGGATGATACACAGCTGGAAGCGACCGGATGGCTGGGACTTCCTTGCGAACTGAGAACGGGCGGCCATCTGGCGCGCGCGCGCCACGTCCGCACCCTATCCGCTCGACTTTCATCCTGAGTTTTACGGCTCTCATCTGGGGCATGGCCTTTGTCGCCCAGCGCGTGGGCATGGAGTTTGTGGGGCCGTTTTTCTTTACGGGCATCCGTATGCTGCTCGGTGCGCTCACTCTCCTCGTCGTGCTTGCGCTGGTCAGCCTGTTCGGCCATGGAGAGAACATCGTCCGAGGTCGCGACGAGAACGACACCGAGCCCCAATCCCCCTCCCGTCATTCCGGGCTTGTCCCGGAATCTAACGGCAACCTGACGGGCAACAACGGACGTAGCACACAAAACACACGGGCGGACAACCCCACTCGCACTTCGCAACGTTACGGCGTACTCCTCAAGGCCGGCCTCCTCTGCGGCGCTATCATCTTCTTGGCCAGCTGCGCCCAGCAGGTGGGGTTGGTCTTTACAACCGCCTCAAAGGCCGGCTTTCTCACGGCACTCTACATCGTGCTGGTTCCCCTGCTCGGCATCGCCCTGCGTCACAAGACCCACTGGAACACGTGGGTCAGCGTGGTGGTCGCGGCGGTGGGCCTGTACTTCCTCTGTATGACCGGCGGCTTCACTCTGCAATTCGGCGATGGCATCACGCTCGTGGGAGCACTTTTCTGGGCCTGCCACATACTCGTTATCGACCATTACGTTGAGGGCCTGGGCAAGCGGGATGTCATGCGGCTGTGTGTCATGCAGTTCGTGGTGGCCTCACTGCTGAGCTTTGTCGCCTCGGCGCTGTTCGACGGTCTGTTTGCCGCGGGTGCCTTCAACATCGATGGACTGATAGCGGCGCTGCCCGCCATCCTCTACACGGGCATACTCTCAACCGGGGTGGCCTTCACCTTCCAGGCGGTGGGGCAGCAAGGGCTCCCACCCTCGGCAGCCTCCATTGTCATGAGCCTCGAGGCCGTCTTCAGCGTAATCGGCGGCATGCTGCTTCTTGGTGAAGTTCTCTCAACTCGCGAGGTCTTTGGCTGCGTAGCCCTGTTCGCTGCCGTAATCCTCTCCCAGCTCCCCATAGGCCAATCCAAGTCTGCCCCGTAATCGTGTGTCGCTCGCTGCGCACGCTCTCTGTGTGTCGCTCGCTACCGCTCGCGACTGGACCCCGGGACAAGCCCGGGGTGACGAGCAGTCCGTCATTCCGGGCTTGTCCCGGAATCCAACCGACGGCGCTAGCCGTCGGACTTATAGAACACCGCGGGACGCGCAGCGTCCTCGTGACACGGTTGTTATTGACAGGGTATGACTCAGTGTCCTACTATATCGAGTAACGATATAGCGAGTGATGATATAGAAATCACCACTCTATTCTGAGGAGGCCAGATGATGGCAATGGGGACTCAAGGGGTGTTGACTGAGGCCACCTACTATATCCTTCTGAGCCTCTACGAGAGTCTGCACGGTTATGGCATCATGCAGAAGGTTACGCAGATGAGCAACGGACGGGTGCAGCTGGGCGCCGGAACCCTGTACGGCGTGTTGAGCACCCTGGTTGAGCGCGGGTGGATAGTGGAGACGGCGCAGTATGACCGTCGCAAGGAATACCTGATAACCGAGGCGGGCAAAGCCGCTGTTGAAGCTGAGATGCTGCGGCTTGCTGAACTGTGGGCTAACGGTCAGGCTGTGACGAGGGGAGGACAGCGATGAGGGCACAGGAAATCGGAGACATCAAATGGAACAAGGTGGTCGGTCAGGAGCATACGGTTTCCAAATGGTGGCTCAGTGAGGACCTGGCAAAGATCGAGGAGTACCTCAACCAGATGATCGCGCGGGGTTTTCGTCCCGTAAGCATAGGCTGGACTTCTCAGTTTACCTTTGTGCCCTGTGCGCCTGGTGAGTATCTTTGCCGTACTGCCATGACGGTGACCAATGGCGGTTTTTATGACAAGGTAAAAGCGGCAGAACTCAGCGACCTGTTGGTAGCGGATGGCTCCTCTATTGTTGAACAGTACGCAACCCTGGGCTACCGTGCCGGTCTCATCGCCGTGCGCCCTGCCGCCGCCGGCCCCTTTGAGCTGACTTCCGACCTCGACTCCCGCATAGCCGAATACCGTGCGCGTAAACGTTACTATCTTTTGACGGGCTTGTGCTGGTTTGCTGCAGCGATGGCATTCTTGTGTAACGCTCTGTCATTCGGGACGATAAGTTCTCATTGGAGTGCGTTCAGCGCCATAACACATACGATATTCGCTTTTGTACTGCCTCTTATATGCGTCAGTCTATTCCTTATAAGCAGTATTTGTGGCCTTGTCCCTGCGATTCGCTACCAAAAAGCCATCAAACGTCTCGAAGCCCAACGCGACATCAGCGAGGTGTGATAAGGGCCCGTGTCTCGCGTGTTGCGCACGCTCTTGATGTGGAGATGCGTCGGGGTTTCACCCTACGCAAAGATTCCCGCGCAGAGCGCGGGAATCTTTGGCTACGTCAGTTGTTAACTCCATGCTAGGAGCGCGACGCGCGAGTTCTACTTCTCCCAAGCCACTTCGGCCCAAAGGTTATCTACAAACTGCTGGGTGTCGATGTCGGCAGGTAGGTAGCCGGTCTTCTTGAGCTCCTCTACGAAGTACAGTGCGTCCTGGTACGGTTGCTCCTGGGAGTTCGTCGCGTTGTGGGCGCCATGGTAGTGGTAGCTCTTGAGCAACTCAACGAGCAACTCCTTGTCCTCGGAGGCCACGTATGCCTCGTGCTTGCTGCTGTCGGTGACGATGTCGGCAGCTTCCTCGGGGTTGGCGGCTATCCACTCAACGGCACGGTACCAGCCGCGCAGCAGCGCCGCTACCTGCTCAGGCTTATCCTGCAGGGCCTGGTCGGAGGCATAGAGGAAGCAGCAATATTTGCCGCCGAAGATGTCGCCCTCGCCGATGTC
>JAITEK010000125.1 GCA_031282085.1 Coriobacteriales bacterium | reverse complement strand
CGAGGACGAGTACAGCGCGCTTATCGAGTTTGCGCTGGACCTCGGTATCACCAACAGCTTCATGCAGGAGGGTGGTGCTGCCACCGAGAGCTTTATTCCCGCTTTTGACCTCACGGGGGTTTAGGAGTTGTGCGGTTGTGCGGAGCTCAGGGGTTTTGGGGAGTTGGCTGCTGGCGCAGCCAAAGATTCCCGGCCTCGCGGCCGGGAATGGCAAAAATTGGGGGCGATGGGCTGTGCGCGTTGTGGGGGATGTGCCGTTCGCCCGGATGAACGGCAGGCGTTGAGGGGTGTCAATGTGTCTTGCAGGTAGTATATTTGTTGGCGACAGGTTTTCTGTCAGTGCGGCGATGCCGCGGTGAGGATATGAGCGTAAGAGCCAACGTATTTACCTGTGAAAGGGGCAAGTCATCATGGAGAATCTGCAAACACAGACGGCAAGGGTAGCCCGACCGATTTCATGCACGCTGATGGGAAACGTGCTCGGAGCCGCAGACAACACAGGCAGCCTCAGCATTACCTACAACAAGAGACGGCCGACGGCGCTTAAGAGAGCCGCTACCGTGCACGTCCTGCAAAAGCAAGAACCGGTTGTGCGCAGAGCTTCCTAGTCCTGCGTAGCTGCCTCCTCAGCACCACCCCGATAAACGAGCAACGCCCTCGACTGGCATGTTGAGGGCGTTGCCCTTTTTCTGGGGCAGGGGGGGATGGGGCTGGAGCAGGGGGACGGGGCAACTGTCCCACCCGGTGAGGTTATTGTGCATCGAGAACGTGCCATCATGTGGGACAGTTGCCCCGTCCCCCTCTGTCCCAGCCCCGTCCCCCTGCTCCAGCGTCGGTCGCCCTTGCGAGGTGGCGTGGTACACTGAGTGCGAACGATTTTGCGATAAAGGAGCTACATGGATTTTGCGGGCAACATGGCTCAACAGCAGACTCAGCAACATACCGGCGCTACGGACCGAGAGAGTAAAGAGGGCGCTCTCCAGCGAGGCAGGGAGGATATGACTCAGCAGGGCAAGGAGTATACCGCGTCGCAGCGGCGTTGGGCCTGGGCGGTGATAGACCGGGAGGCAATCCGCTATAACCTCAAACGCTTCCGTAAGGTCCTTGGGCCTGATGTGAAGATGATGGCGGTTGTTAAGGCCGATGGCTACGGGCACGGTGCGGTTGAGACGGCCCGCGTGGCCCTGGCGACCGGTGCGAGCAGCCTTGGCGTGGCAACCGTGGACGAAGGCGTTGAGCTGCGCTATGCCGGTATCGCCGCGCCCATTCTCATCCTCACGGAGCCGCCCATCGAGGCCATTGGGTTGGTGCTCCAGCATCAGCTCATCCCCGCGGTCTACAATATGGAGTTCGCGCTGGCGCTCGGCGAGGCGGCGGACGCGCAGGGGCGCAGCTGCCCCTACCACCTTAAGATAGACACGGGCATGAACCGCGTCGGCGTTCATCACAGCGATGCGGGGGACTTTCTCAGGACGATAAACTTCCACCGCGGGCTGGAGCTACAGGGCGTGTTCACGCACTTTGCGACTGCGGACGCTGTTGACACCTATGAGTTTCGGCGGCAACTTGAGCGCTTTGATCAGGCGCTTTCGGTCATACGGTACATGGGCGTGGACCCCGGTATCGTCCACGCGGCCAACACCGCCGCGGCAATCCGCTACAAGCAGGCGCGCTATGACATGGTGCGCCTCGGCATCGGTATCTACGGCCTGCACCCAAGCGAGGTGACCAAGCCGCTGGTTGAGCTACACCCGGCCATGAGCATACGCACGCGGGTCAGCCTCCTCAAATCGGTCCCCGTGGGCGAGGGCGTAAGCTACTCCTACACCTACCGGTCGCCAGGCAACGTGCTCATCGCGACGCTACCCATCGGCTACGGCGACGGCTTGGCGCGGGTGCTCTCCAACCGCATGGACGTGCTCATCAACGGCCGCAGGCTGCCGCAAGTAGGTACCATCTGTATGGACTCGACGATGGTTGAGGTGAACCAGCGCAGCTCCGCACTGAGGCCGCAGGCGGTTGTTGAGATGGGCGACGAGGCCGTTATCATCGGCAGAAACGGCAACGAGGAGATAACGCTGGATGACATGGCAGCGACGCTCGGCACCATCAACTACGAGTTGGCCTGCCGCTTCGGTATGCGCCTTGGCCGCATTTTTGTGGATTGAACCATGCGAGTAGAGCAGGTAAGGCGCGCACGATGAGCAGAATGAACGAACGCGCAAACAGAAAGGCCAGCGGTGTCTCGATCTTTGGATGACATACGGGCCGACTTGGCAGGCTGCCGTCGGTGCGTCCTCAGCGAGACGCGCACGAACCTCGTCTTTGGGGTGGGCAACCCCCACGCCGAAGTGATGTTCATCGGGGAGGCGCCGGGCAGGCAGGAGGACCTGGGCGCCGAGCCGTTCATCGGTGCCGCCGGGCAGTACCTCAACACCCTGCTTGCGCTGGCGGGGCTCAAACGCGAGGAGATATACATCGCTAACGTGCTCAAATGCCGCCCCCCAGAGAACCGCGACCCGCGCCCGGAGGAGATCGAGGTCTGCACGCCGTTTCTGCGCGAGCAGGTAAAGGCCATCGCTCCAGAGATACTCGTTACGCTCGGCAACTTTGCCACGCGTTTTATCCTCAAGACCGACCGCGGCATCACGGGCCTGCGCGGGCAGGTGCACATCACGGGACGCTTCTCCGTGCTGCCCATCTTCCACCCAGCCGCCGCCATCTACGACCGCAACAAAGGGCCTATCATGGAGGACGACTTTCGACTGCTGGGCCGCCTGATAACCAAACGGCGCGAGGAGCGGGCTGCGCGCGAGGGACGCATTCAATCATGACTGCCGCGCTTCTCTCCCCCTCGCCCGAGCAGACCGAACTGCTCGGCGCCGCGCTCGGCGCTGTGCTGCGTGCGGGTGACGTGGTGCTGCTTACCGGCGACTTGGGGGCAGGAAAGACGCAGTTCACCAAGGGTATCGCGCACGCACTCGGTGTGCGGGAGGCTGTTACCAGCCCAACCTTCAACCTCATTTTGGAATACGATACTGCCAACGGTGGCGTGCTGCGGCATTTTGACCTCTACCGGCTGGAGGACGCCGATGAGCTCGGCGACATCGATTACTTCGGGCTGATAGAAGGCGAGGCCATCAGCGTGGTGGAGTGGGGCGACAAGTTCTCAGAGGCGCTGCCGCTCGACTACCTGTTGGTTGCCTTTGCGCTGGATGAGGGAGACGCGCGTCGGCTGAGCCTTACGGCGGCAGGTGAGCGAGGCGCCCAACTGCTGGCGGAGGCCCGCACGGCCCTGCTCGCGGCGAACGGCGGAGGTGCCCTGTATGCCTGAGCCGCGGCTCGTAATCGCTTTTGACACAGCCAGTGAGAATGTCGCCCTGGCGGTGGGGCGTCGTGAGGACGACGGGAGCATCACGTTTATCGCCTCGGACGACCAGCCCGCGCGGCGGCAGGCCAATGTGCGGCTCATGCCGATGATAGACGCGCTGTTTGCAGCGAACGACCTGCGTAAAGAAGACGTGGCCTGCGTGGTCTGCGGGTTGGGTCCCGGCTCGTTTACCGGCGTGCGCATCGGCGTGGCAACCGCCAAGGGCATCGCGCGCGGTCTGCGCGTGCCGCTGTTCGGCGTCTCGACCCTCGATGCGGTTGCCTGGGGCGCCTGGCTCGCGGGGATTCGGGGCAGCCTGGGCGTGGTGGCCGACGCCATGCGCGGCGAGGTGTATCCCGCCCGCTTCGCGTTGAGCGACGCCGGCGCCGCGCGGCTCGACCCGCATTCGGTCGCAAAGGCCGATGACGTGGCCGAACGCTGGCAGGAGGCAGACGCCGCCCTGCTCCTTATCGGCGACGGCCTGCACAAATACGCCGCGGAGTTCCCTGCCCACTCCCTCGGCGCGCCTGCCCTCTGGACGCCGACAGGCGCGGGGCTGCTTTGCGCCTTTGAGGACGCCTGCGCGCGTGGTGTTGAGGGCACGGGCGAGGCGGGCACCCTCCTGCCCATCTACACACGCCTTTCGGATGCGGAGGAAAACGAGCGCAAACGCCTCGCCGGCGGCGGTCAGATAGCCCAGGGCGCTCTCGTGGAAGTCCCCCTCAGCGGCGTTGCCGACCCTGCCCGGTTGGGTGCGCTCGCCTACCGCCCCATGGCGGCTGATGACCTCGACCAGGTAAGCGTTTTGGAAGAAGCCTCATTTCCTCTGAGCACAAGCACGTCGGGAGAGTGTTGGACGCGCGCTCAGTTTGCGGATGAGTTGGCACGCAAGGACCGGAGCTGGTGGATTGCCTGCATAGATGAACTGCTGGTTGGATTTGCCGGAGGCTGGGTAGTGGATGGCGTCTTGCAGGTGCTTGATGTAGTGGTTGTTGAGTCGCACCGTCGCCGTGGCATTGCCCGCGAGCTGCTCAGACGCCTGATGCAAGACGGCGTCGACCTCGGTGCGACACGGGTCAGTCTGGAGGTACGCGCATCAAACAGGGAGGCGCAGGCGCTTTATACGTCGCTGGGCTTTGAGTGCATCGGTACTCGTCCGGACTATTACGCCCCCCGCGACGGAGGACCTCGAGAGGCCGCCGTCATCATGGAGCGCGGTTGTCAGGGGGACGGTTGTCAGGGGGACGTGGGCCCGGACAAAGCGGACCTCAGGTCAGTGGGCAACGCCCCCGCAAACCCCACCGCCCGCCGACCCCCGGAC
>JAITEK010000069.1 GCA_031282085.1 Coriobacteriales bacterium | reverse complement strand
TCTTGACGCAGACACGGGTTCTCCTTGCCCTAGGTGAGGGGCACAATGCGGCGCAACGAAGCGCTCCCCTCTCAAAAATCAAACGAATTGCCATTATACTATGTACTACAGAAGTGCGGATTGATCCTCGCACGCGGAAAGGAGCACCACCCTATGAAGGTACTGGTTGTCGGCGGCGCCGGCTACATTGGAAGTCATACCACCTACGAGCTTATACGCGCGGGACACGAGGTTGTTGTTCTCGATAATTTGTCTACGGGGCGCCAGCACAATGTGCACCCCCAGACATCTTTTTATTGGGGCGACATCCGCCATAAGAGCGACATCACGCGCGTGCTTGAGGCCGAGCACTCAACGGGCAAGCCCATCGACGTGGCGATGCACTTTGCCGCGAAGCTCATCGTGCCACAGAGCGTATCGCAGCCGTTGGCCTATTATGAGAACAATGTTGAGGGCCTGCGTACCATGCTGGAGGCGCTTGTTGAGTGCAACGTGCGTAATGTGGTGTTCTCGTCGACGGCTGCGGTCTACGGCGAGCCGGACGCGCCCGAATGCAGCGAGGACGGCCCCACCAAGCCCATCAACCCCTATGGCGAGACGAAGCTGGCCTGCGAGAAGATGATCCAGTGGGTGGCTGCCGCGCACGGGCTCAACTACTGCATCCTGCGCTACTTCAACGTGGCTGGCGCCGATGAGTCCCTCGAGATTGGGCTGGACAAAGACTACCTTACTTGGTTGATTCCTTTGATTATGCAGGCCGCTTTGGGCATCCGAGACAAACTTTTTATCTATGGGAATGACTACAATACACCAGACGGCACCTGCATTCGCGATTACATCCACGTTACCGACCTTGCCCAAGCCCATGTGCTTGGCGCGGAGTATATTCTTAAAAACCAGCAGTCACTCCTTTGCAATCTGGGCAGTGGCAGCGGCTACTCTGTAAAGGAGGTTCTTGATGCCGCGCTGGAGCTTTTCCCTGTGCCTTTTGAATATGCAGCGCGGCGCCCGGGCGACCCTGACATCCTCATCGCCAACATCGACCGCGCCCGCAAGTTGCTCGGCTGGGAGCCCACACGCAACCTGCGCACCATCCTCAAGAGCGATTACGACTTCCGCCGCAAACTTGCGGAAAGCCGCAGAGGCTGAGTAGCCATCCCGTCATAGCCCCAAAACCTGTCATTTCGCTTGCTGCGCCTGTCGCCGCTCTGCTCCGTTCCGTTCGCGTCTGTTGTCGTATCGTTCGTAAGACTCGCTTTACTTTTGGTGGCGGGGTGTGTAGTATTCAAATACCTACACATTAGTTAAAGTCGACAGACTTTAAGTGACTCAGAAACTCATCACACTTTACCGAGAGAGGAGACGGCATGGCTTTCACAAAGGAGATCGGTCTTGTTGCCGCGGGGTTTGCCCTCGGTACCGTCGGTTTGAAGGCACTCAAGTCCAAGTCGGCCAAGCGGCTCGCTGTGCAGGCAGTATCCAAGGGATTGCAGGCCAAAGCTGCCGGGCAGGACATCATTGAGCAGGCCAAGAGCAACCTCGACGACATCGTCGCGGAGGCTACCTACCTCAACGAGCAGGAGGAGGACGCCCCGGCTGCTGACGCGCTGGCCGTGGAGACGGAGTAGGCGCCTTAGCTCCGTGCGCTACACCGTAGAACACCAGATACCCGGGCGCGTTCGCGTCTGTCTGCGAGGGCGTATCCCCGCTGCTGACGCCTGTGCACTCTCGGCGCTCATCGAGGCGTGGGATGGCGTGCGCGGCTGCGTCATCTACCCTCGTACGGGTTCGATTGCCATCACCCATGAGGAAACGGGCGAGGCGGCGGGCGGCAAGATGGGCGTGCGCATACTCAAGCAACTCGACCGTCTTACCTTGACGGAGGTGGTCGCGCAGCGCCCCAGCGAAAGCCATCTTCAGGCCCAGGCGTATCGCTTTGAGCCTACGCTCTGGGAGCAGATTGTGGGGCTACTGGTACGGCGCGTGGTAGTGCGTCTGCTTCTGCCGTTGCCGCTGCGCTTTATCTACCAGGTATTTTGTGCGTTGTCCTTTTTGCGGGAGGCCTTTCGCTCGCTTGTGCGGGGGCGGCTTGACGTGCCGGTGCTCGATGCGGCTGCCATCGCCAGCTCGCTGGTGCAGGGCAAGGCCGACGAGGCCGGCTCAACCATGTTCTTGCTGACCGTCGGCGAGATGATGGAGAACCATGCGCGCGACCGCACACAGCTCGAACTCATCCACTCCCTTCTTGAGGTGCCGGAGCGAGTGTGGCTGCTGGCGCCGCGCAGCAAGGAGAGCGGCGGCGAAGGGCGCGGCGCCCAAACAGCCGCTCGGAGCAAGAGTGAGGAAACCCTCGTTGAGGCCGCAACGCTTCGGCCCGGCGACCTCATCATCGTACGCACCGGCTCGCCCATCCCCGTCGACGGCGTGGTGCAAAGCGGGCTGGCACTCGTTAACCAGAACTCGCTGACCGGTGAGCCGCTGCCCATCGAGCGCAGCGCTGAGGACACCGTGTTCGCCGGGACCGTGGTGGAGGAAGGCGAGCTTGTCATCGAGGTGAGCGCCAC
>JAITEK010000061.1 GCA_031282085.1 Coriobacteriales bacterium | reverse complement strand
CTCTAGCGGAGGTTCTTTGGCACGGCGCTTTCGTCGAGGATGGTTGTGCAGGAGGGGCAGCGCACGGCTGCGGCGGGGATTTCCTGCGCGCAGAAGGGGCAACTTTTGGTTGGCAACGCCTCCGCCTTCTTCTTGCGCAGTACCACGCCGATGGCCTTTACGAGCAAGAACACCGCAAACGACACAAGAAGGAAGTTAATCGCTGCCTGGATGAAGTTGCCGTAACGGAACTCGGCCGCCAAGTCGCCTTCTCCGAACTTCACCGTCAGATGGTTGAAGTCGATACCACCGGTGATGAGGGAAAGCAGAGGGGTCACCAAATCGCCAACCAGCGAGTTTATAATGGCGCTGAAAGCACCACCGACGATAACAGCAACCGCCAGGTCCATAACGTTGCCGCGTGAGATGAAGTCCCGGAACTCCTGGAAGAACTTTACGGGCGCTCCCTCTTTAGGGATAGGTCGCAGGCGTCTCAACATTGGCTCACAACGTCCGTAGCAGCGCTATCACCTTGCCGAGGATGGTGACGTCGCGCGCGTATATCGGCTCCATGCTCTGGTTCTCGGGTTGCAGACGAACGCGGTCCGGCTCCCGGTAGAAGGTCTTGACCGTCGCTTCGTCGTCGATAAGCGCCACAACGATCTCCCCATTGCTGGCGGTCGGCTGCTCCTTGACCACCACGTAATCGCCGTCGAGGATGCCCGCCTCGATCATCGACTCGCCCTTGACCGTCAGCAAGAAGGAGCCGGTGTCGCCGACCAACTGAGTGGGCAGCAGCAGGGACTCCTCAATATTCTGCTCGGCGAGCAAAGGAGCGCCGGCGGCGACGCGTCCGACGAGGGGCAGCTCAACCACGTTGCGCGGGAGACGCGTCGGCGCCTCGGCCGCTGTGGTGCGCGTGGTGCCGCGGGACGCTGCCGCGTCGGTCTTGGGGCCGATGATTGTCAGGGCTCGAGCCGAAGACGGGTCGCGCCTGATGAATCCGTGGTTCTCCAGGGTGTTGAGGTGAGAATGGACCGTGGACGAAGACGACAGGCCAACTGCCTCTCCTATCTCGCGCACGGAGGGGGGGTAACCGTTCTTTGCGATGGACTCCCTGAGAAAACGGAGTATCCCCCGCTGACGTTCGGACAGCAGGGCTTCGGACAGTTCAACATCAGGCTTCATAACCGCTCCAATCATCGCGTGATGACAGTATAGAGCAAGTCTCGTCAGAAATCAAACATATGTTCGCTCGGAAGTTTAGGCTCGGAAGCTTAGGAGCTTTGAGCGCTTGCTCAGGCCTCTGGCTCGGGCGCTGATTCCTCAGTACCCTCTTCGGCGCCTTGCCCGGCGGATTCATCCGTCGCGCCTGGCTCCGTAGCCCCCGGCTCCGCAGAATCCGACCCTGTCGGCTGCTCATCCAAAGCCGGTTCCGGCCCGGCGTTCACAGGGATCTGCTCAAAGTCGACGATGAGCATGGTGGTACCCTGAGCGACCAGCTTGTAGACAAAGATGTCGTCGTGGATGTCGAGCTGCCCGTCTTTCGTCAGCGTGTAGCTCGCCCGTGTGATGAGGTAGTAATTCTTGCCCGTGTGGCGGATCTCCCCGATGGCGAGGCGGTGGTAGGCGACCAGCGAACCGGCGCCGAGCTCTGCTATCTTGGTCTGTGCGGGGCTGTTCTCCTGTACGGACTCAAACACCGTCTGGCTGCTCTTGTTGAGGTAGTCGACCCAATCCGAGTTGAATTTGAGCACCCGCCCGACGATCTGCTCGTCATACAGGGAATCCTTGCCGTCCGGTCCGCCGCCACTCTTGAGGAGGTTGTTCTCAATGGGCTTAAGGCTCGCGGCGTTGGCGATTGTCAGGTCGGGGTAATTCGCGAAGATCAACGCTGAGTCGTGCCCGATCTCGGCAATGGTCTTGTTGTTGGACATCTGGCTTTGGATGAGCGCGATGGGGTCGGTATTGGCGGGCGTCTTCACGCTGTTCTTGTTGCTGAGGTAGCCGATGGTCAGAATCACCACATCGAATATCACGACAAGGGCGATGAGCAAGAGGATGATCTGTTTGCGGCTGAAGCGCGGTTTGCGGGCCGGCTGCCTGTTGCTCTTTGAGTCCGAGGAGGCCCCGGAGCCCGACGTAGTCCTCTTGCGGATCTTCTTGTTCGCAGATTTTTTGGAGGAGGGCTTCCGCGAGGCGGTCTTTGAGGTCTTGCCTGCCGCGCCCGACGATGAACTCCCGCTCACGGGCCTCGCAATGACAACAGGACGCTGCGGTTCCTGGGGAGTTGCACTGGAAGAACTGGAAGTAGCCGCAGAAACGTCCGACGAGCCTGTCTCCCGCTTTTTCTGATTGCTCATAGCACCTTACCCAGATTCTGACGTTCGCTCACACCGGTGGGGAGCGTCTATTACACGAATCGATAGAAATGGAAAAGAACTTACGGCATGTGATGGTAACAGAGGGGCGGCTTATCCGCAATGCGCGGAGGGTATGAAAGAGCCCGAAAGCATGATTTTCGTGCTCTGGGCGAGCAGAGGAGAAGCGATTCGGGTCGTATGTGGGCCTGCGAAAAAAATCGGGGTCGACCCCTTGCTCCGAACAAATGTTCGTAGTATAGTAAGCACAAACATATGTTCGATTCAGAGGTTTTGCGCCTCTTGGAAGGGAGGAACCATGAAAGAAGAACTACGGACCGGCAGCAGCAGGGGAATCCCGCTTTCGGGGTTGACGTCAAGCGAACGGACGCTCTCGGTTGCCTTGGCTTGCTTTGTGACGGCTCTGCTCGCGGTCCTGCCGAATCTCTTTTAGTTGCCGGGAGTAACAGTATCGTCTGATGGGACACCAGATATGGTATGATGGCTTCATACAGGGTCCAAGAGTCATGGGAGTTCTATGCGTTGCGTGTCATGTTCCCACCCCGAGTCAAAAGTCATCGATTCCCGTCCGTCGGATGATGGGCTGTCTATCCGCAGGCGCCGTGAGTGCCTGAAGTGCGGTGCGCGGTTCACCACGTACGAGCGACATAACGAATCGGCCCTCATCGTTATAAAGAACGACCGCAGCTCCGAGCCATTCGACCGCTCTAAGCTGTTGCGTGGCCTGCTCATAGCGACGGCCAAACGAGACGTGCCGGCAAGCCGCCTCGAGGCGCTCATAGACGATGTTGAGGCAGAGATACGTAATACGTTGCGAAACGAGGTGCGTTCCAAGGTACTCGGCGACATGGTGCTTGAACGTCTGCGTGCCATTGATGATGTCGCATATATCCGCTTTGCCTCCGTCTACAAGGATTTCCGGAATATCGACGAGTTCCAGGCGGCGCTGAAGGGCATGAACTGATATGTCCGCCGACGCGGTGACCGTCCGTATCAAGCGACTCGACGAGACCCTTCCGCTTCCTGCCTACGCTTACCCGGGTGACGCCGGACTCGATTTGCGCGCGGCCGCCGACTGCATCATCGAACCAGGGCATCGTGCGCTTATCCCCACGGGCTTAAAACTCGCTATCCCCGAGGGTTACGCCGGCTTTGTGCAGCCGCGTAGTGGCGCAGCGGCTCGCCAGGGGCTTTCGCTGGTTAACACCCCTGGCCTTATCGACAGTCAGTATCGTGGCGAGGTGGTTGTCATCGCGATAAACCTCGATGTCGAGGAGGCCATAGACATACGGAAGGGCGACCGTATCGCCCAGCTCGTCATCCTGCCGATACCGCGGGTGACGCTTGTGGAGACCGACACGCTCGATGAGACCGAGCGCAGCGAGAAAGGGTTTGGTAGCAGTGGCGCGGCATAAGGAGATCGGTGGGATGGATTGGTCGGTGTTCTTCCGGGAGAACCTCGAGCCAGTGCAGGCGTATCAACCTGGCCTGCGCGAGGAGCAGATCAGGCAGATCGCTGAAGTCGATACGATCTACAAACTCTCGTCCAATGAGAGTCCCTGGCCGCCCTTCCCTTCGGCACTCGCGGCGCTGCAAGAGGCGCTCGTTACGCTCAATGAGTACCCGGACGGCTCGGCTCACCAACTCACGCAGCTCCTCTCCTGGCATTACGACGTGCCGGTCGAGCAGATAATCGTCGGCAACGGCTCCAACGAGCTGATCGATCTCATCGCTCAGACCTGCCTCAAGCCGGGCGACAATGTCGTCTACGGCTGGCCATCATTCGTTGTCTACCGTTCTTCGGCGCAAATCGCCGGAGCCGAGTATCGCGAGGTGCCTCTGACCGCGGATGGCTCCTTCGACCTCAACGCTTTGCTGGCAGCCATCGACGAACGCACAAAGATCGTTGCGGTCTGCACACCGAACAACCCGACGGGCGGGGTGATAAGCGACGCGGCCTTCACGGAGTTCCTTGAGAAGGTCCCGCCCCAGGTGCTCGTCATCATCGACGCGGCCTACGAGGAGTTCGTCGACGAGGCGCACGCGGCGCGTCCATTGGCTGCCTTTGATGGGCGGCGTCCGTACGTGGTCTTGCGCACCTTCTCCAAGATATACGGCCTTGCGGGCCTGCGCTGCGGTTATGGCTTTGCCCCCGCGCCGCTCGTTGAGATGGTGAACAAGGTGCGCGAACCCTTTAACGTGAATACGCTTGCACAGGTGGCGGCCCAGGCATGCCTTGAGGATGACGCGGAGTTGGAGCGCCGCCGTGTCCTCAACGCGGAGGGCAGGCAGCGCCTGCAGGAATGCTTTGAGCGCCTGGGGCTACGCTACTATCCCAGTCAGGCGAATTTTGTCTGGGTGGAGGTAGCGGACGCCTCCGCGACCTTTGACGCCCTGCTCAAGAAGGGCATCATCGTGCGACCCTTCCCCGGGGCGTGTGGTCTGCGTGTAGGTGTTGGCGACGCTCAGGGCGTCACCGCTACGATTGCCGCCTTTGAGGAGCTTTTTGGCGTATAATCGATACTTTCCTTCCGAGAAACCCCACAGGAGCAGACAGTCATGGGCAAACAGGTCGTTGCGCCGCTGAATGATACGCCATCAAAGCCCCCCTTTGCCTCCGTGCTCATCGTTGGCATGGGGCTTATCGGTGGTTCGATTGCCGCCGCGCTCAAAGCGGTTGAGACCAGCGCGGGCGTCACGGCGGGCGTCACGAATGCTGAGGCCGCGGAAAATGCCTCGGACCATGTGGGCGCCGCATCCTCTGTGCGCGGGCGCAAGCGCGTGCACGTGCGCGGCATCGACATCGACTCCCACGCAATCGCCGAGGCCCTTGCCAAGGGCTTCATCGACGAAGGCGCGCTCGTCACCTCGACCGGCGCGCTTATCTCGGCTGTTGGCGGCGAGCCAATCGGCTGGCTCTCCGACGAGGAGACGGACCTCATCGTCTTGGCCATTCCCGTCTCAAGCGCTGGTGAGTGGTTCGAGCGTATCGAGGCAAGCGGCTACCGCGGCGCCCTCACCGACGTCGCTTCCACCAAAGGCGTGATCACGGAGCTTGCCCCGCGCCTGCTTGCCGACCCAACGCGCTACATCCCCGGCCATCCCATGGCGGGCAGCGAGGTCAACGGGATCGAGGGCGCACGCGCCACGCTGTTCGCGAACGCGCATTGGATACTCTGCCCCGACGAACACTCGGACGCACACCTGTTCACGCGGCTGCACGAGTTCGTCACGATCCTCGGTGCGCGCAGCATCACGCTGCCGCGCGAGGAGCACGACGAGACAATCGCCGTGGTGAGCCACGTGCCGCATATGGTCGCAAGCGCGCTTGTGCAGCTGGCGGGCACCCATGCCCGTGACAAGCAGGAGATATTCCGGCTGGCCGCGGGCGGTTTTAAGGACACAACGCGCATCGCCGCCGGTTCGCCGGAATTGTGGTGCGGCATAGCGCTCGACAATCGCGCGGCCCTCTCCCGCGGACTCGCCGAGCTAAGGCAGGTCATCACCGAGATAGAGAGTTCGCTTGAGGCGGGCGACGGGCGCGAGCTCGCCCGGTTGCTCACAAACGCAGCCCGGCTGCGGGCTTCCATCCCCTCAACCTGGGTTCCCGATTCCGCTCGGCTCGTGGAGGTGCGCATCCCCATGGCCAACCATTCCGGCGTGATTGCGCAGGTCACAGGCTTTGCCGGAAAGGCCGGCTGCAACATCCAGTCCATCGACATCGACCACATCAACGAGGCAACGGCCATCCTCGAGCTCATCCTCACCGACGAGGGTGACATCGGCCGCCTTATGAACATGCTCATCGACGGCGGCTTCGACGTGTCCTTCCGACCGCTCGGCCCGCGGGAGTAGCCGTGGCCGCCCGCGCGCTCAGAGGCACCATCCGCGTGCCGAGCGACAAGTCGCTCTCGCACCGCGTCGCGCTGTTCTCGGCCATGGCTGCAGGCACGTCACGGGTGCGCGGCCTGCTCGACTCGCTCGATGTCCGCTCGACCCTCGGCGTTATCGCGGCCCTCGGCGCCCACGTCGATCTGGATGTTGAGGAGCCCGAACACAGCGGCAGCACCTCGTCCGGCGTCGACGTCGCCGCCCCGCAAGGTCTCTCGGGCACCATCACCGGCTGGGGACCAACCGGCCCCCGCGCTCCCAGCGAAGCCTTGCAATGCGGCAACTCGGGCACAACCGCCCGGCTGCTGCTCGGCGTTCTGAGCGGTTACGACATAAGCGCCACCCTGGTGGGAGACGAGTCGCTTTCCCGCCGTCCGATGAGCCGCGTCACCCTGCCGCTCTCCCAGATGGGCGCGCGGTTCGCCCCCGCGCAAGACGCCATAACCCTCCCGCTCACCGTGTGCGGCAGCGCCTCGCTCGCGGCGCTGGACTATCAAAGCCCGGTTGCTTCCGCGCAGGTCAAGAGTGCCGTTTTGCTCGCTGGCATCAATGCCCGCGGCACCACGTGCGTCACCGAACCCTATCGCAGCCGCAATCACACCGAGTTGCTTCTGCCCGCCTACGGAGTGAGTCTCAACACCGAGGGGCTTGCGGTGAGTGTCTTGGGCGGTCAGCAACTGCACGCCTGCGATTGCGAGGTGCCCGGCGACCCGTCCTCGGCGGCTTTCCTGCTGGTGACGGCCGCCCTCATCCCCGGCAGTGAGGTAACGGTACGCGGCATGCTCCTCAACCCCACGCGCACGGGCTTTCTCGAGGT
>JAITEK010000085.1 GCA_031282085.1 Coriobacteriales bacterium | reverse complement strand
AGCACGGGCATGCCGGCAATCGGCGAATGCGGGTCGTCCAGCGCGGCCGGGTTGACCGTATCGTTGGCGCCGATGACAAGGACCACGTCCGTCTGCGCAAGGTCGTCATTGATCTCGTCCATCTCCAGCACGATGTCGTAGGGCACCTTGGCCTCAGCCAGAAGCACATTCATATGCCCCGGCAGACGCCCGGCAACCGGATGGATGCCGAAGCGTACCTCAACACCCGCGGCCCGCAGCCTGCTCGTCAGGTCGGCCACCGGGCCCTGGGCCTGCGCGACCGCCATGCCGTAGCCGGGCGTGATGACAACGCTGCTGGCATCCTTCAACAGTTCGGCAACCTCCGTCGCGCCTATCTCGCGGTGCTCGCCCAGGTCCCTCTGCTCGCCGACAAGAGCGCCGTCGGAGCCAAAGCCGCCTGCGATAACGGAGAGGAACGAGCGGTTCATGGCCTTGCACATGATGTAGGACAGGTAGGCGCCGGAGGAGCCGACGAGGGCGCCGGTGATGATGAGCAGGTCGTTGTCCAGCGTAAAACCCGCCGCGGCGGCGGCCCAACCCGAGTAGGAGTTGAGCATCGAGATAACCACGGGCATGTCTCCCCCACCGATGGAGGCCACGAGGTGCAGGCCCAATAGCAGCGCAATGAGGGTCATGGCGCCCAGCAGAGCCAGGCCGATGCTCCCCTGAGGATGCAGCACAAACAGCACCGTTAGCACGAAGAAGGCGAGTACGGCAACCAGGTTGAGGAGGTTGTGGGCCGGCAGGGTGAGCGGCGCCGACTTTATGCGCGCCGCCAACTTGAGATAGGCGATGATGGAGCCCGTGAAGGTGACCGCGCCGATGAATACCCCCACGAACAGCTCGCCGGAATGCAGCGGGTCGAAGTGCCCACTGGCGACGCTCGCGTAGTAACTCGTCCAACCCACAAGAACGGCAGCCAGACCGACGAAGCTGTGGAACAAAGCGATGAGCTGCGGCATACCGGTCATCTCAACACGCAGGGCCTTGAGCACGCCGATGACGCCACCCGCGGCCACAGCGAGCACAATGGCGATGATGGCCCAGGGAGGCGCGGCGGCGGCGGCAGGCACACCGTCCGTCACGGTGCCGAGCACAACCCCGAGGATGGTGAAGACGAGCGCCAGAGCCATGCCGATGGCGCCGAGGGTGTTGCCCCGTTTTGAGGTCTCATGCTGGGAGAGACCAGCCAGCGCAAGGATAAAGAGCAGGCCGGCGATGATGAAGGAACCGTTAATCAGAGAAACGCTCATGTCCTCACCCCTTCCTGAACATCTTGAGCATACGGTCGGTTACCGTAAAGCCGCCGAAGACGTTGATGGAGGCGAGAAGGATGCCCACAACTGAGAGCACGATGATGATGAGGTTGTTCGCGGCGGTCATGGACTGGGCCTGGTCGACAAGCGTAAGGCCCACGAGGCAACCGACGACGATGATGCCGGATATGGCGTTGGTCACGCTCATCAGCGGCGTGTGCAGCGAGTGCGAGACGTTGCCGATGACGTAGAAGCCGATGACGACCGAGAGCATGAAGACCATGAAGTGGCCGAGCAAACCGGCCGGTGAGAAGAAGAACAGCGTCAGCAGCAGCACCGCACTGAGTCCGGCGACCACATAGGTGAACCGGGGGTCGCGCGGCTTCTTCTCCTCCTTCGCAGAGGCTGCGGGGGCCTCGGCAGAAACCGCCGGAGCCGCAGGGGCAGGAGTCGCCGAGACGGCAACCGGGGGCGCGGGCCAGGTCACCTCCCCACCACGGGCCACCAGCATACCGCGCTGGACCACGTCCTCCTCATCCAGAACAAGCTGCCCGTCGGCGCCCGGCGTGATGAGCTTCATAAGATTGACGATATTCGTCGCGAACAGCTGCGACGCCTGCGTGGGCAAGCGCCCCGGTAGGTCGGTGTAGCCGATGATCTTCACGCCGTTGGGTGTTGTGACTACCTCGTCGGGTACGGATCCGGCGACATTGCCGCCCGAGGACGCCGCCATGTCCACGATGACCGAGCCGGGCCGCATCGAGGCGACCATCTCCTCGGTAAGGAGCCGCGGCGCCGGCCTGCCGGGTATCTGCGCGGTGGTGATGACGATGTCCATATCCCGCACCTGCTCGGCATACATACGGGCCGCAGCCGCAGCGTAGTCCTGCGAGGCCTCTTTTGCGTAACCGTCGGATGATTGCTGCTGCTCGCCAGCCGCAACGGCGACGAACTCGGCGCCCATGGACTCAACTTGCTCAGCCGTCTCGGCGCGGATGTCCGTGGCCTTGACGATGGCGCCCAAAGCCCGTGCCGTGCCGATGGCCGCAAGGCCCGCCACGCCGGTGCCGGAGACGAATACGCGAGCTGGCGGCACCTTGCCGGCAGCGGTGACCTGCCCGGTGAAGAAAGAACCAAATTCATGGGCTGCCTCGATAACGGCTCGATAGCCGCCGATGTTGGCCATCGATGAGATGACGTCGAGGGATTGCGCGCGCGAGATGCGCGGTACTGAGTCCATGGCAAGTACGGTGAGATGGCGCGCCGCCAGCTTCTCCAGCAACTCCGGTGAGCGCGGCGCGGCAACAAGGCTGATGAGGACGGCGCCCTGGCGCAGAGCGGTTATCTCATCGTCGGTGGGAGGGTTGATCTTGGCGACGATGTCGGCGGCCCAGACTGCTGCCTGGCTACCGATCTCAGCCCCGGCCGCGGCGTAGTCCTCGTCGGGGAATGAGGCTTTGGCGCCTGCGCCAGCCTCGACAAGAACGCTGTAACCGAGTTTTGCCAGTTGCACGACCGACTTTGGGGTCGCGGCCACCCTGGTCTCCCCCGGTTGCGTCTCAACAGGGATTCCGATACGCATACTGTCACCCAGCCCTTCTTCTGTTTGCGCCCCACACGACGTACCCTGTAGTCTTGCAAAGACTACAGGGTACCACAGCAAGAAGGACCTGTGTGTCGCGCTGATGCGCTCTCCATGCGCCGCACGCGGCGCACGACTACCGCGAGTGCTGCGTTGCAGATTGCTCCAGGGTTTCCAGAAGGTCGAGTAGTTCTTGGCGCTTGTGGATGGCGAGCTTGCTATAGATGCGCTTCATGTGGGTACGAACGGTGTTCTCGGTGACCACGAGGCGGTCGGCTATGGAGGCCACCGAGTTGCCGCAGGCAACAAGTTCCACAACCTCTATCTCGCGCAACGAGAGTAAGTAGTGTTGTCTGAGGAGGGTGCATTGCCGCGAGAGGTCTCCCTGGCGCCTGTCGCTTGTCTTGCGCTCCTCGTCCTCTGCGGGGGAAACGTCCGCGACGGCAGAAACGTCCACGGCAGGGGAAGCGTCCGCGACGGCAGGGCCGGCCTCCTGTAAGAACTCTATCTCAGAGGGGCTCGCGTGTAGCTGTGCGTAGGCGTCATTCGCCTTACCACGCGCGGCGAACAATGCCAGCGCGAGCACCCACACCGCGGCAAGCGCGATGAGCAGGACGTGCTGCGACTGCACGGTCTCCCGTATCTCCAAGCCGCGAGACCACGTACCGAGTACAAAGCCGAAGCTCTGGAGCACATAGACGACAGCCGCAAAAAAACCATAGATGAACTGCGGGTTTATGCCAAAATCCCGTGAAGCCTGCGAGCACTGGATCATCATTATCATAACCGAGAACACAAAGGCCATATAGAGAGCCCCGGAGAACAGGTACAGGAACTCCAGACCGAAGAACGGCAGAAGCAGAAAGCCCGTCGTGATGAAGGGGAACACGACCTGAAAGGCGCTCAGCACATCGAAGCGAAACGAAGCCTGCCGCCACAACACGAGAAGGGCGATGGAAGATATGAGGGCGCCAAGCATGGCCACGATATTCACCAGCGCCCCGAGCGAGGGGTCGGTGAGTACCAGCGCACGGGCGATGCCGCTGGCAAGCCCCAGGCAGCCCACACACAGCGCGCTCGTCGCGTAGGTCTTGACCGTGTTGAGATAAACCCGTTTGTTGTGGCAGGGCGTGTCCTCGAACATTGGCTGGGCGAGGTCCACGCTGCGAGCCGCCAGGGCAAGGGAGAGCCCCCCAAGAGGCACAAAAACAAGCGGCACGAGCAGGGCGCTGAAGGCGATGGGGATGAAGTGCTGGGCCAGTTGCAGGGCCAGCTCCAGGATAAGGTAGATGAGGGCGGCCAGACCGGTCCCGATGATAAGGCAACGGTTGCCCCGTTCGGCAGGCAGAGACGCGAAGAACCGCTGCCACAGTATCAGCAGGCTCGCACAGCCCGCACCCAGCAACAGGGCGCTTATACAGACGAGGAGCATCGCCTCATCGGGCAGGTACAGGGTCGCGACAAGGCACAGGCTCCCCAGGGAGACCGGCGCGGCGCTTACCAGGACCAAGGCCCTGCGCGTAACCCAGGGTAGGAAATACGCGGTGAACATGCTGATGAGGAACGTGCCTCCGAAGGCAAGCGACTGAAGCAGATAGAAGTTTGACAGCAGCTCCCAGCTTTGCATCTCCGCTGGCAGGAAGGGAAAGGAACCGCCCCAGAGCAGCATCGCATCGAGAGCCAGTAAAAGGGCAAAGCCTCCCAGCGCACAGTGGTAGTCGTTGAAGAACCTACAAAACAACGGAAACCTGCAGAACATAAGATAACGAACGGCTCGCGTGCGCTATCGCCAAGCTGAATCCCATGATACCAAGAGCCACACGCAAACTCCATTCCTTCAAGGCGGGCGGTCATCTGCCGTATGCCGCGCAAGACATACAGGCGCTGACCGGCATCGCCCGGTCTTTTTGCTCGAATGAGGTATCTGCCCCTCTTGCGGCCCTGCTCCGAGGCTACACCCTGCCGGAACAGACATTCAAGGATAGGAGCTCCCATAAAAGGCGTGTCACATAAATCGTGTGAATCCGGGAGAGCGGATAAAAAAGAAGAACCCCGGGCAATCCGGGGCTCCTCCTTTCGAAAACCTTGTTGACCAGGGTTCTGATTTAATACCCTGTGTCTTCCTCGCTGATCCTGCCGCGGAAAGTGCGATAGATGATGACGTGATAGACAAGCACTATCGGCAGAGCGATAACGGTGATGATGGTCATCGCGGTGAGACAGAGCAGAGAGTTCGCGGCGTTGAATATCGTGATGGAATCAGCAGGAATATCCGCTCCGGGAAGCAGGAAGTACGTGATGGGTCCTTCCGGATTGACTGCCGCCGGAATGAGATTCGGGAACAGCGAGGCTGCTGTGATGCCAATCAGGGCAACCGGGATGATGTTGGTCGCCAAGAAGCTCAACAGGTCGTTGCCCTTGCTGATGAAGAAGCGAGCCAGCGCCCAGCCGATGACGAATACGCCCGCAAAGACGTACGCGAGTGGCAGGAGGCTGCGGCCGTCGAAGGTCGGCGCCACGCCGATAAAGAAGATGGCGCTCGTGAGCACGAAGACAACCAGCTCAAGGATGTTGAAGATCGAACGGGCCGAGACGGCGCGCTTGTGAAGCTCGCTGCCTACCGGCACCTTGAGGGCGATCCATGCGGCGCCCTGGGTGATGAAGGCCACAAGTCCCGTGATGGCGCACAGCAACGCGAAGGGATTGAGCAGCGAGAAGAAACCACCAGCATAGTCACCAGGCGACAGGCCCGCGAACCAAGCAGCAGTGTCTGCACTGGCAACGGCGGCTGCGGAGGTACCAGCTATATCGCCCGCGCCGACGAGACGTACGCCTTCGATGACGTTACCGATAGCAGCGCCGAACAGCAGGGCCGGCAGGAAGCTACCAAGGAAGAAAGCGATGTCCCAGAACTTCTTCCACTTGGGATCGCGATCACGATACTCGATTGAAATCGCGCGGAAGATGAGACCGAACAACACCAGGATAATGGCCAGGTAGAAGCCCGAGAAACTCGTAGCATAGGCCGGGGCGAAAGCCGCAAAGAGCGCACCGCCTGCGGTCAGCAGCCAGACCTCGTTACCGTCCCACAGAGGGCCAACGGCACGGCGAACCAGCGCCTTCTCATTCTCCTTCTTTGCGATGAAGGGATAGAGAATACCAGAGCCGAGGTCAAAGCCGTCGAGAATGAAGTAACCGATCAGCAGAACAGCAATCAGCAAAAACCACAGAATGGCAAAGATGTCATGTACAGGATCTCCAGTGCTCAATAGCATGATCACTCACCACCCTTCGGTGCAGCGGGTGCTTCCTCAACCTGCGGGCCCTTCTTGATCTGGCCGAGCACGAGGCGCAGCCAGGCGATAAAGAGCACGAGGTAGAATACGACGAAGAGCGTGATGGTGATAAGCAGCTCGGGAGCGCTTACGACCGGAGATACTGCGTCGGCGGTCTTGAGCAGGTTGTAGACAACCCACGGCTGACGACCAACCTCAGCGACGATCCAACCCGACTGAATGCACAAAAATGGGATCAGCGGACCGAAGACGAGCAGGTACAGGGGAGCCTTGCCAAGGGTCTTGCCCTTGTTGGCGCCCTTGAGCGTCACACCGGCGATGATGAGCCAGATGATGAGCAGGAGATACAGCGCGACCATGAGGTGATACGCCTGGAAGGTGAAGTTCACCGGCGGGTTGCCGCCTTGATAGCTCTCAGCCTTGACGCCAGGATAGGCGCTGAAGCTGGACACCGCGTTCTCGGTGGTGTTCAGGCCGGGATACTCGGTGCTGGCGTCAAAGGAAGCCAGCAGGCTGGTGGCGCCAGGAATCGCAAGGCCGACCGTGGTCTTGGAGTCTTCATCGACCCAACCGAGGATCGTGAATGCCGCGGGGCCGTCCTCCCATTGTCCCTCCAGCGCGGCAAACTTGGCGGGCTGCTCCTCGGCAACCACGGTAGCCTGCATATGCGCGAAGGGGAGCATAAGGACAACGCTGACGATACCGACGATGAGGCCGGTCTTGACGAACTTCTTGCCGGCGTCTACATGCGTCTTGCGAAGCAGGTAGTACGCGCCGACGGCGATGACGACGAACGAGGCGAGGATGATGACCGAGTCTACCGTGTGCAGATAACGCGCAATCGTGGAGGGATTGAGCGCGGCACCCCAGAAGTCGGTGATCTCCGCCTTGGTGCCCAGGTCCTCATAGCCCGCGGGGGTCTGCATCCAGGAATTCGCGATGAGAATCCAGAGCGCAGAGAGAGCGGAGCCGGCGAACACGAGCCAGGTGGAAACGAGATACAGTTTCTTCGAGATCTTCTCCCGCGCGAAAAGCACTATGCCCAGGAAGATTGACTCGAGGAAGAAGGCCAGCAGCGCCTCGGCGGCCAGCGGCGCACCGAAGATGTCGCCAACGTAGCGAGAATAATCCGCCCAGTTGGTTCCAAAGCTGAACTCCATGGTGATACCCGTAGCGACGCCGATGATGAAGGTCGTGGTGAAAATCTTCGCCCAGAACTTCGTGGCCGCCTTGTCCTTGGGGTCACCGGTCTTGTAGTAACGCGTTTCGGCCAGAGCTACGAACAACCCCAAGCCGATGGACAATGGAACGAACAGGAAGTGGAAGATGACGCAGATCGCGAATTGTAAACGCGACAGCAGTACAGCATCCGTCAACAGTTCCATAGTCCCCTCCTTTCTCGTACGCCAACTACCCGTTGGAAGATGTCTGGAAGGAAACGTGCTCCCTTCCATATGTTACCGTTTTGGTAACATTTTGTATGACCGTCAGTTTACTCCTCAACCCGTTGTGGGTAAACCCCTTAAAACGTAATTAATAAAATTTCTTTGATTACCCATCCCCGTTCCCACTCCTCTCTCTTGTCATTCTTCCATTGTCACGAAACCTTCATACAGAGCGAGACTCGAGATATATGCCGTGTTGGTTGAGGAAGCCGAGGACGCACTCGATGAGGAAGGGGA
>JAITEK010000008.1 GCA_031282085.1 Coriobacteriales bacterium | reverse complement strand
GGCTTTGTCTTTGGCGAGACCGCGCGTATCGACGGCCTGCTCGACATGGTCTGGGACGAACTGGGGCAGACGGGCGAAGTGGTCATAACGGGCACGGACGCCGACGCCATCGCTGGTATGCTGGCCCATGAGGCGCACGTGGACGACACCCTCACCCTGCGCGGCCTCAACCTCCTCTATCGGCTGAACCGCAAAGGGCGTTGACGTTTGAGGGCTCCGATAATCAGGGAAAGACCCCGGGCACCTAAGAAAAAGAGGTCGACGTTCGGCAAGAAGGCCCTTGCGTTCTTCAACAGGCCCCTGGTATGCGTAATCGGCTGCGCCCTACTCCTGTGCATCCTTGTCGCCCATCTCATTATCTGGAATCTGCCCAGCACGAAGGAGGAGCCGCTGCCTTCCGTCCAGGTGGCGCAGGGCAATACCTTCACGCTCATACCGCAGGGACGTGAGACCGCACAGCCTGAGAGCTTTGCGGACGAGCAGGTATACGTAGAGACGCCAACCGACGAGCAGCCCGTCGCCACGCTGGGGCCGCTCATCGGCATCGACGTCTCCGAGCATCAGGGCCTCATCGACTGGAAGGCGGTTGCCGACAACGGCGTCCGGTTCGCCTTTGTCAGGGTCGGGGCACGCGGCTATACCGATGGGTCGCTCATACTCGACCCGTACTTCTACTTCAACATCCAGGAGGCCCGTGCCGCGGGCATCAAGGTTGGCGCCTATTTCTACTCTCAGGCGATAAACGAGAGCGAGGCACTGGAGGAAGCTGATTTTGTGCTTAAGTACCTGGATGGGATTGTGCTTGATTATCCCCTTGCCTACGACTTGGAAACAGCCCCCGACGAAAACGGGCGGGTGAACAAGCTGTCGGGTGGACAGTGGACCCGCAATGCGCAGGCGTTCTGCGAGCGCGTTGAGGCTGCTGGCTACACACCTCTGCTTTACGGAAACCGCGGCGACCTCCTGCATTACAACTCAACGCTTCTCAATTCCTACGACGTCTGGTTCGCGCAGTACGATGTCCTGGCCCCCAGCGCGCCTGTCGACTTCACGATCTGGCAGTTCACCAGCAGGGGCAATGTGGCGGGCATAGACGGTTTTGTCGACCTCAACATCCAGTCCTTCAACGGCGATTTGGCGTCTGCCGGTGTGGTGTTCCACGAGTAGCGCGTTTGCGGCTACAGACCGCGGGCTTTGAGGTTGGCGACGAGGTCCTTATGCCAATCGACGATGTCGTAGGGCTTCTCGTTGTTTGCGGCTGGCGCCTCCCCGATAACGGCTCCGACTGGTGACGGAGGCCGCTTGAGTAGCTGCCTGCGGAGATCGATGACGTCACAATGCGAGATACCGGCGCTGCCGATGCCCTCTATCAGCCCGCCGAACGTGCCGAAGGGCATTGAGGAGACGGCCACCAGCCCGTCATTGGCGCCCTCGAAATGACGCACGATAACATACGAGAACGCCATAGTTGGGTCGTCGCGCAACCGATTCATGGCAACGGCGTAACTTTGGCAGAACAGGCCCTCGGGCACAGGGTGCTTCTCGTTGAAGCTGCTCATCGCGGTACCTGTGAGCTGCGAGCATACCGTGAAGAAGTCCGGCGAGCGGTCCCCCAGCAGGCGGAAGAAGGCGTTTATCGGCCAAGCAATCGCCTTGAGCAGCGGGGCGGGTAGGCGCATGACTGCGTCCAAGGTGCGTGAGCCCGCGTGCGGCGTGGCAAGCGTGGTGATGCTCGCGATATGCGGCGCGCAGTCCTCCCAAGAGGCGAGCATCCGCGCGTCGAGCCCACCTTTGGAGTGCGCGATGATGTTTACCTTCTCGCAACCCTCCTGCTCAACGACAGCAAGCAGCGTGGCGCGCAGCGTGGCGGCGTTGTCCTCGATGCTGCCCCAGGCGTCCTGCATGCCGTAGTGGACCCGTGCGCCGCACTCGGTGAGCGCTTTGGGTATGCGTCCCCAGTAGCGGACACGCCAGTTGTCCCGCAGGCCGATGCCGTGCACCAAAAGCAGCGGCCAACGCGTTGCACAGGAACCGTCTGGCACTACTCCACCTCCTTTAGAAGTTTACCCTGCATAAACCTACCACGTTCTGTACTACATCCGCCTTGGCGCCTCTGTCTCACGTTGGATTCCGGGACAGGCCCGGAATGACGGGAGGGTGGCACTTTCTGTATGAGGCGCAACTCTCACGTTGGATTCCGGGACAAGCCCGGAATGACGGGAGGGTGGCTAGAGGATGAGCATTGCGTCGCCGTAGCTGAAGAAGCGGTAACCGGTTGCTATGGCGTGCTCGTAGGCCGTGAGTATCTCCTCGCGACGGTAGAAGGCCGAGACGAGCATGAGGAGTGTCGACTTGGGCAGATGGAAGTTCGTGAGCAGCGCGTCGGTGACCGCAAAACCCCTGCCTCCGGGGTAGATGAAGATACTGGTGCTCCCCCACCCCGGCTCTATCGCCACGGAGCCGTCCGGAGCGGTGAGCGCCGCGCTTTCCAACGTGCGCACCGAAGTCGTCCCCACGCAGACGATGCGTCGGCCCTCCCGCTTTGCGGCGGTGATGGCTGCGGCGGTGGCTGCGGGAATGTGGTAGAACTCCTCGTGCATCCGGTGGTCCTCAATAGCGTCGGTCTGTACCGGGCGGAAGGTCCCCAGGCCGACGTGGAGGGTCACGAAGGCCGTCTGTACCCCCGCCGCTCGCAACTGCTCAAGCAACTCGTCCGTGAAATGCAAGCCGGCTGTCGGCGCGGCGGCGGAGCCGAGCTCATGGGCATAGACCGTCTGGTAACGCTCGGCATCGAGCGGCTGAGCCTCGCGGTGGATATAGGGAGGGAGCGGGACTTTGCCCACGCGCTCAAGGACCTCGGAGAGGCTGCCTCGGTGGTTGAGGCGGACAATGAGCGAGCCGTCGCTGTGCTTATCGAACACCTCGGCGGCCAAGCTGTCGCCGAAGCGCACGGTATCCCCCACCTTGAGGCGGCGAGCCGGTTTGGCAAGCGCCTCCCAGGTGTCGGAGGCCTCTTGTGGGCTTGCGCCGCACGCCCTCAACAAGAACAACTCGATGCGGGCACCGGTGCCCTCCTTCTCTCCGAGCAGACGGGCGTGCATGACGCGCGAATCGTTGAGCACCAGCACATCACCCTCCCGCAGATAGGCGGGCAGGTCGGTGAATTGCCGGTCACTGAGCGCGCCGCTGGCACGGTCGACTACGAGCAGGCGCGACGCGTCACGACGTTCGGCAGGATACTGGGCGACGCAGGCCTCGGGAAGCTCGTAATCGAATGCCTCCAGCCTCGTCATAGGGCAGACCGTCTACTTGCGGGTTTGTTCACAGGCAATCCTTCCAGCAACTTTTGCGGACATTGTGCGATAATCACAAGGATAAAAGGAGTGAGGGCGCGCGCGCGATTTTGTTTTGCGCCCGTAGCCAAGCATATACCACACAACGCAAGGAGAACCCTTGAGCCAGACAGAGACAGGATCAGATACCAACGCGCCGACCGACGCACACCGGCCCGCCTTTCCCCGGCGAGCGGTTGTTACGGCCGGTATGCCCTACGGAAACAAGGGGCTGCATTTTGGCCATATCGGCGGGGTGTTTGTGCCGGCCGACGTGTTCGCGCGATTCTTGCGCGACCGTATCGGTGAGGAGAACGTGCTGTTCGTCTGCGGTACGGATTGCTATGGCTCCCCCATCGACGAGGGTTACCGCAAGCTCGTGCGCGATGAGGGCTTTACCGGCAGCATCGCCGACTACGTGCGGGGCAACCACGACGCACAGGTCGCGACACTTAAACGCTACGGTATCTCGCTGGACATCTTTGAGGGCTCCGGCCTCGGCAAGGCCAAGGCGGTCCACGAGGACTTTACCGCCTTCATCATCCGTCGGCTCTACGACAACGGCTACCTGCACCGCACTGCCACCGCGCAGTTCTACGACGAGGAGGCCCAGAGCTTCCTCAATGGACGGCAGGTGCTCGGTCGCTGCCCCGTACCCGGCTGCAAGTCCGAGCACGCATACGCCGATGAGTGCGACCTCGGCCACCAGTACCTGCCCGCCGACCTCATCGCCCCCGTCAGTGCGCTCTCGGGTAAACCGCCCGTCATGCGCGACGTTGTGAACTGGTACTTCGACCTGCCCGCCTTCCGCGGCCTACTCAAGGATTACGTCGCTGCGCTTAACGCGGAGGGGCGGACCCGCCCCGTTGTCTCGAATACGATAGACGAGTTCCTCGTCGCGCCCATCATCTATGTGAAAAACGAGCACACCATCGAGTACGCGGAGCTTGCCGGCGCGCTGCCCGAGCACAGCTTCCGCCCAGCCGAGAAGGGCAAGGCCTCTTTTGAACTTGAGTTCTGCGACCTTGCCGCACGCGACGCGGCGCGACGCCTGCTCGACGCGGCGCAGATACGTTACCGCACCGGCAAGGCCCTGGTGCCCTTCCGCATAACCGGCAACATCGCCTGGGGTGTGCCTGCCCCACCGCTTGGGCTCGCCGCTGAAGATGAAGGAGCCGACAAACTGACGGTCTGGTGCTGGCCCGAGTCGCTTTGGGCGCCTATCAGCTTTACCAGGACCTGGCTGGAGAACAGGGGTGAGGGTATCGAGACCCTCAACCCCACACGGCCACGCGGCGAGGCCACCACCTGGGAGGACTACTGGTGCTCGCCGGACGCAACGGCCTACCAGTTCATCGGGCAGGACAACATCTACTTCTACGGGGTGGCGCAGACCGCCATGTGGGCGGCCTTCCCCCAAGGCCACGAGCCGAGCGTCCTCGCCGAGCCGAGCGATTTACAGCAATCACACCTTGTGGCGAACTACCACTTGCTGTTTTTGGATAAAAAGGCCTCGTCCTCGGGCGAGATAAAGCCGCCGATGGCCGACGAGCTGCTCGATTACTACACGGCCGAGCAGTTGCGTGCGCACTTCCTCGCGCTGGGTCTGGGGCTCAAACCGGTGAGCTTCCAACCCAAGCCGCTCAACCCCCGCGCCAACGAGAAGGATGCCGACCCCGTCCTCAAGGAGGGCGCGCTGCTCACCAACGTGTTCAACCGTCTCGCGCGCTCGTGCTTCTACGCAGCGCAAAACGACAACGACGGCCTGCTACCCCTCGGTGTGGTAGACCCCGCGCTTGTTGAGGAGGCGCACACCGCCATCCTTGAGTACGAGCGGCTTATGGCGCTGCAGGAGTTCCACACGGTCATGCAGCTGATGGGTGACTTCATCCGCCGCGCGAACAAATACTGGTCGGACGCCATCCGTACGGCCGACGATGATGTTGAGGCCCGTCGCACAGCGCTGCTCAACAGCTTCTACCTGCTCCGTGTATGCACCGTGCTCATGCACCCCATCGTTCCCGAAGGCACGCGTATGATCTTTGAGTATCTGGCTCTTGAGGCCGACGAGCGCACGTTCTTCTCCTGGGAGCACATCTTTGAGGGCTTTGAAGGCTTTGTCACCCCCGCGGATAAAGAACGGGGCGGGCACCCGCTGAGGGAGCTCCCACCCCGTACCGACTTCTTTGCGCGTCACGAGAGCCAGTGGTAAAACGTGTGCCGCGTGCTGCGCACGCTCTTTAAGCATCGCTCGCCTGCGCTCGCGTTGGATTCTGGGACAAGCCCAGAATGACGGACTTGCGAGCATTGGATTCTGGCATAAAGCCGGAATGACGGACTTATTGTTTCTCGGGCAGGATGAATGTTCGTCATTCCGGGCTTGTCCCGGAATCCAACCGGGCGCGGTAGCGACCGGATATGCAGAACACCGCGGACCGGCGTCAGCCGGTCTCGTGTCGCTATTTACAGCTTAAAATCCTCTTTGCCGTGGAATACGTCGAGGGCTTCCTGGACATCGTAATCGGCCAAGGTTATCGCGCTTATCGCCTTGGTGAGGCGGACGGCCTCGTCGAGGGAGCGTTGGTGGATGTTGCGGCCTGTTGCGTTGCCGGCAGCACCGCCTGTGTGTATCTGCTCGTAGAGTTGCGTGAGGAACTGCTCGGCATCAACGGTTGAACCGCCGGCGCAGACCAGGCCGGTACGCCCGGCGGCCTCGGAGGCGCGAGCCAGCAACTCGGCGGACGTGGCAGTATCGCTGCCCTTGGGCGGGTTCACCTTCACAAAGTCCGCTCCCAGACACAGCGCCACGCCCGCGGCGCCGGCGATGAGGTCGGCGTCCTTCTCGTTGGCAACCGCCTTGCCGCGCGGATATATCCACAACACGACGATAAGCCCGGCTGCGTGCGCTTCGGTGATGAGTTCTCCGGCCTCGGCCAGCATCGTCGCCTCGTACTCTGAGCCGAGGTAGATGGTGTAGCCGATGCCGACAATGTTCACGCCGGCCTCACGGATGGCGAGTACGGACTCAAGCGAATAGAGCTGAGGCGAGTACGGGTCGTCCTGCGCGGTCTTTATCAGATTGGTCTTGGAGTTCATCTTGACGAGATAGTTGGTCTCGGGATAATCCGCGGCATAGCGGGCGATGAGGCCCTTCTGCCCGGCGAGCACGCCGACAACGCCCTGCGAGCCGATCTGGAACAGGTGCTCGGGGTTGTTGTCTGACGGGTCTATGCCCTCACCGTAAAAGTCGCCGTTGAGGTGCTCAATCTTCTGGTCGCAGGCGTACAGCATGAGCCGCCCCGTTCCACGGGTCGCGGCCAGATAATTGTCGATATAGGCGTCACGGGCCTCGGGCAATACATCTACAGGGACCCGTACCTGCTCTGGAGTCAATACTGGCATGGGGGCATCTCCTTAAAACTCAAAATCGGGGCGTCGGTAGTCTGCTGTATAGGGTACCACATATCATCGTTTCTCTAGACATCCATTATCAGGGGGATAATCATGGGGCGCCTGTGAGCACGCTCCCACAACAGGCCGGAGATCTCCTCGCGCAGCGCACGCTTGAGTGAGCTGGGGTTCGAGCGGTGTTCGTGGGCAAAGCGCGCTACGGTGCGCTCCGCCAGGTTAACGAGGTCACCGATGATCTCGCTATCGTCTCCCCCGCTCACGCCGCGCATGATGACCTCCGGCTTGCCCACCGGCGAGCTGTCGCGGCGGCGCATCATGCAGACAACGGTGACGATACCGTCGTTGGCAAGCGTCTGGCGGTCCTTCAGCACAACGGCCGAGATGTCGCCCACCGACAAGCCGTCCACGTAGACGATGCCGCTCTCGACCGGCTCTCCCCTGCTCACCCCTGTCTCGTCGAGCAGCAGCGTGTCGCCGGACTCGAGGATGAAGACGTTGCGCGCGGGGATGCCGACGCTCTCAGCGAGTTTGGCGTGGGCGCGCAGGTGCATGGCCTCACCGTGCACGGGCATGAAGTGATCGGGCTGCGCGAGGGCGAGCATGAGCTTGAGCTCCTCGGCTCCCGCGTGGCCCGAGACGTGCACGAGTGCCCGTTGTTTGTCAAAGACCTCCGCACCTATCTTGGAGAGCGCGTTCACCACGCGAGTAACGGCTTTCTCGTTGCCTGGCACGGGCGTCGCGGAGATGATGACGGTATCGCCTTGCTCGATGTCGACGGTACGGTGCTCGCCATTTGCCATGCGTGCGAGCGCCGAGAGGGGCTCGCCCTGGCTGCCCGTACAGAGGATAACGACCTTATCGGGCGGGATATCCTTGGCCACGTAGGCGTCTACCAGCAGCTTCTCATCGACCTTGAGGTAACCCAGCTCGCGCGCGATGCGCGTGTTGGTGAGCATGGAGCGCCCCGTAACGGCAACCTTGCGGCCCGCGGCAACGGCGGCGTCGCAAACCTGCTGGATGCGGTGGATGTGGCTTGAGAACGAGGCGACGATGACGCGTTGCTTGGCCCCGGTGACTATCTGCCTGAGCGCCTTGCCTACTTCGGCCTCGGACTTGGTGAAATTGGGATTGTTCGCGTTGGTGGAGTCGGAGAGCATAAGATTGACGCCCGCTTTCGCAAAGCGGGAGATGGCGGCATAATCGGTATGCACGCCGTCGATGGGCGTCTGGTCGAGCTTGAAGTCTCCCGTATGCAGCACATTGCCAGCCGGCGTGCGTATGAACAGACCGAGCGAGGCGGGAATGGAGTGGTTCACACTGAAGAAGTCGCAGCCGAAGGCTCCAATGGCAACGTGCTCGCCCGCCTGAATCTCGCGGAAGCGCACGTTCTTGATGCGGTGCTCCACGAACTTGCCCTCGATGAAGCCCAGGGTCAGCTTGCTGCCCAGGATGGGCACGTTGGATGTGCCGAGGTCCTTGAGCAGATACGGCAGGGCGCCCGTGTGGTCCTCGTGCCCGTGCGTGATGATGATGGCGCGCAGACGATCGGCGTTCTCGAGCAGATAGGTGTAGTCCGGCAGGATGAGGTCCACGCCGGGGTGGTCGTCATCCGGGAACATGAGGCCGGCGTCCACGACGATAAGGTCGTTGCCGTACTCGAAGACGGTCATGTTCTTACCGATGCCGTCGAGGCCCCCCAGGGGGATTATCTTGAGTCTGTTCCTCTGCTTATCAGGCTTCTTGCTGCTGCGTTTGGCGTTTGTGCGGCCGTTCTGCCCACCACTCGAACCTCCGTTTGAACCGCCATTCCTCCTGCCACGCGGTTTGTCGGGCCGTTGGCTGTCCTGCCGATTCTGGCTGGAACGTTCGCCGCCTTGCTTCTGTGCGCGGTCGACTGCGACCGCTTGTTTAGACGATGTCCTCCTGTCCAAGGAGTACCTCCTGTTCTGTTGTCTCCGGTGTGTCGCGTGACGCTGTGTTGTGTTTACACTCTATGGGTCACACGACAACATCGGTATCTATTATGAGGCTGAGCAATGCTCGGCCTGTCTTCCTTCTAAAGGCCCGGCAGGGGCGGGCGGGCTAGAGTACGCCGACGGTACGCATTACTTCCTCAAGCTCCGTGCGCTGTTCGGGCGTCGCGTCGACGAGCGGCAGGCGCACGCCTCCACAATCAAAGCCGGCAAGTTGCATGGCCGCCTTTACCATGATGGGGTTGGCAGCGACGAATAGTTCCTTCATCAGCGGCTGTAGGCGCAGATGGGCTGCCAGGGCGCGGGTATGGTCTCCCTCGGCCATGGCGGTCACGATCTCCTTCATGCGCTCAGGGGCCACGTTGCCCGTTGTGGTGATAACGCCGTAGCCGCCAAGCTCCATGATGGGCAGCGTCGCCTCGTCATCACCCGAATAGACCACAAAGCCCTCGGGGGCCTCGGCAACGATACGCCCGATCTGGTCGAAGTCGCCGCTTGCCTCCTTGATAGCAACGACGTTGGGAAGCTCATGGGCAAGCCGCAGCGTTGTCTCCGCCTCCATGTTGATGACGCAGCGTCCGGGGATATTGTAGAGGATAACGGGCACCTCCACCGCCTCGGCAATGTGCTTGAAGTGCTGGTACAGGCCCTCCTGCGGCGGTTTGTTGTAGTAGGGTACCACCGTCATGACGCCATTGATGCCCAGTCGCACCACATCCTGCGCGAACTCGACGGAATCCGCCGTGCAATTGTCGCCGACGTTCGCTATGATCGGCACACGGCCGCCAACCGCCTCGATAACCGCTTTGAACAGTTCTATCTTCTGCGGGTAGAACACCGTGGGCGATTCGCCGGTCGTGCCGTTGATGATGAGCGCGTCCGAGCCTTTGTCGACAAGGCGCACCGCCAGCTCCTGCGCGCGCTCAAGATCAAGCACGAGGTTCGCGTCGAAGGGCGTTATCATGGCCGGTATGAAACGGCCGAAAGCTGCTGTCTTTGCCATACTGACTCCTTTGGAAGGGCACAAAAGCTGTCACTCACTTCCCAATGTAGCAGGTCTTGCGTGATTTTGGTACCTCTCAAGCCCAAATGCACGGTGAAGCGCCTGAGCGGCGGCGTTGAGGTCCTCCTCGCCAACCAGAAGCGAGATGGTCGCATGGGAATCAGCGACCTGCAAAACATCTATCCCGGCCTCCAGCAAACATTGAGCCACACGCGCCATAACGCCGGGGACCCCGTGCATGCCCGAGCCGACGAGAGTCACCTTGCCGAGCTTCTCCCGGGCGGCGACCTCAAAGCCCTCAGCCTCGAGGACGCGGCGCGCCTCATCGCCGCGCGCCTGTGCGACGGACAGCACGAGGCGGTCATTCATCGGCGTGAACATGTCGATGGAGATGGTCGCGTCCGCCATGAGGCGGTATACCCGCGTCTGGGCCTCCATATGCGCCCGCGCGTCGTCCTTCACATACGGAAGGCGGATGCGCAGCCGCGTGATCTGCGAGGCGCAGGTCACAGCCGTCGCGACCGAATCGGGACGAAACGCGTCGAGGGAGACCACCGCGGTGCCCTCCGCGTCGCTGAAGGTGCTGCGTACGCGCATATTCACCCCGCTTTGCAGTGCGAGTTCCGCGGCGGGCGCGTGGACGACCTTGGAGCCATGCTTGGCCATCTGGAACAGCTCGTCCGCCGTGATCCTCTCAAGCGGCTGGGCCTCGGGGATAACGCGCGGGTCGGCTGTGTAGACGCCGTCCACATCGGTGTAGATATCTACCCGCTCGGCCTCAAGCGCAACGCCGAGCGCACAGGCGCTCGTGTCCGAGCCACCGCGTCCAAGTGTGTGAAGGACGCCGCTCTCATCAACACCCTGGAACCCGGCGACGACGGGGATGTATCCCGCGCTCAACAGGGCCTTGAGGGCTGTGGTGTCTATCGCCTGTATCGTCGCGTTACCGCTCTCGCTGTTGGTGAGGATGCCGGCGTCGCTACCGGTCAGCGCGCGGGCCGGCATGCCCTTCTCGCTGAGGAGCGCGGCGACCACGACAGCCGAGATAAGCTCGCCGGTGCTCATGAGCAGGTCGAGCTCGTGCGCGTCGCAATGCGTGCCGTCCACAAGCGACAACAGCGTGTCGGTCGCGTAGGGCTCGCCTTTGCGCCCCATAGCCGAGACCACGATGACGGGTACGGAGCCGCGCGCGCTCCTCAGCAACGCGTGTGGCGAGCTGCTCGCGCGCGCTTGCGCTGGCCAGCGAGGTGCCGCCGAATTTCATGACGACCAGTTGCGTCATTACAGGTCCAGAAGCTTGTCGAGGCCGATGATGAGGCCGCGTTGCGCCCCCACCTCACGTATCGCCAAAAGCACGCCAGGCATATAGGCCGCCCGATCGATGGAATCGTGGCGAAGGGTCAGCGTCTCGCCGGGCGAGCCGAAGATGACCTCCTGATGCGCGACAAAGCCGTTGGAGCGCACGGCGTGTACGGGCACGCCTTCAACGTCGGCGCCACGTGCACCCTCGCGCCCAGGCAGTTCGGTCTCGCGCCCCGGCGCGCTGGTGGTGATACGCGCCTCGTTACGCGCCCGCGCGATTGCAAGGGCCGTAGTGAGAGCCGTGCCGCTGGGGGCATCCTTCTTGCCGTTGTGGTGGAACTCGATGACCTCAGCGTCCGGGAAGTACCGGGCGGCCTTCTCGGCAAAGGCCATCATGAACACGGCGCCGAGCGTGAAGTTCGGCGCGTGGAAGAGCGTCGTCTCCTCGGGAGCGAGCGCGGCAAGCTCCTCGAGCTTCTCAGACGTAAGACCCGTTGTACCCACCACGCAGTCTACGCCTGCGGCAAGCGCCACGCGGAGGTTACCCTCAACGGCACTCGGCGCGGTGAAGTCCACAAGCACATCCGGCCTGGCCGCCTCAAGGGCAGAGGCAAGGTCGGCAAAGGCGGGAGCCACCGCCACGCCGTCCAGCTCAACGGAACCCGAGGCGAGCACGGGGTCGTAACCACCGACCACTTCCATATCATCCTGGGCTGTAACCGCACGCACGACCTGGTCGCCCATGCGACCCCGAAAGCCACTTACTACCACTCGAATCATAGGTCTTCTCGTTGTTCCTTTCCCTCTGCTTATGAGAGAAGCGAGGTCAGCGAGGCGGTGACCTCGGCTTCCTCGCGGGGGCTGATGATTGCCACGGTGGGCGTTTGGCTGAGTACGCGCTCGGCGACCCGCTGTATGTCCGCGAGGGTGACCGCACGGTAGCGCGCGATGACCTCGTCGAGGGAGAGCAGCTCAAGGTCGCTTACCGCACTCTTGCCCAGTCGCAGCATACGCTGCGAAGTGGATTCCATGGAAAGCACGATGTGGCCTATCACGTACTCGCGCACGCGCTCGAGTTCATCGGTGCTCAGTCCGCCCGAGGCGACCGCGCCCAGCTCGCGACGCGTGATGGACAAGACCTCCTCGATGTTGGTCGGCCGCGTCCCTGCGTAGACGACGAACTGTCCGGCGCCGACGTAGGGCATCGTCGTGGCGTAGACGGCGTAGGCGAGCCCACGCTTCTCGCGCACCTCCTGGAACAGACGTGAGGACATACCACCGCCCAGGGCGCTGTCCAACAGCGCACCGACGTAGCGGTCATCGTCGCCCAGTGGGATGCCGGGCATGCCGTAGATGATGTGGGCTTGTTCGGTCTCCTTCTGCATGACGGCGAAGGGTTTGCGCGTCTGCTCCTCCACGATGTCTCGCGCGTTGCGCGTGCCGCGCGGCAGCTTTGCAAGATGCTGCTCGCAAAGGGCCGCAAAGGCCGCGTGGTCGACATTGCCGCTGGCGACAACCACGCAGTTATCAGCGTGGTAGTGCTGGTCACGATAGGCTAGGCAGTCCTTATGCTCAAAGGCCCCCACTATCTCACGGGTGCCGATGATGGGTCGCCCAAGCGGATGGCTGGGGAAGGTCGCGTCCGTGAACAGCTCGTAGATGTAGTCGTCCGGCGTATCCTCGCTGCGGGCGATCTCCTCGATGACGACCTCGCGCTCCGAGTCGATGGATTCCTGGGCAAAGACCGAGGAAGTGACCATGTCGCCGAGGATGTCCATGATCTCGCCGAGCCGCTCGTCGATGAAGCGCGAGTAGTAGCACGTGTACTCTTTGGAGGTGAAGGCGTTTTGTTCAGCTCCGATGGACTCGAAGTCCTGAGAGATGGCAAAGGCGTCGCGGCGGGCGGTGCCCTTGAACATCATGTGCTCCATGAAGTGTGAGATACCCGCGTTCTCGGGGTTCTCGTCGCGTGAGCCGACCTTGAACCACACCCCGACAGAAACCGAGCGCACAGCCTCCATGCGCTCGGTTATGACAGTCACTCCATTGCTGAGGATGCTCTGCTGGTAGAACATGGCAGGCACGCCTTTAGTGCCTTCTCCGGGGACGACGCTCGTCCTCTGAGCGATGGTCGGAGCCGGAGCGTCCGCCAAAGTCGCGTCTGCCGCCACCGCCTCCGCGGCCGCCCCGATCGTCACGGCGTGGGCCGCGGTCGTCGCGGGCAGGCGGCGTGTAACCTTCGGGGGCATCGGGCTTGTCGAGACGGTCGAGCGAGACTTTGGAGTTGTCATCGATGTCGATGATCTTCACCTTCAGCTCGTCGCCTATGCTCAGCACGTCCTCAACCTTGCCTATGCGGCCGTTGGCCACGCGACTGATGTGGAGCAGGCCGTCCTTGCCGGGCAGTATCTCGATGAAAGCGCCGAAGCTCTGGATGGAGACCACACGGCCGAGGTACTCTTCGCCGATCTCCGGCACCTTGATGATCTGCTCGATGCGCCGTTGCGCCTCGATGCCGCCGGTGTCCTTCGACGCGATGTAGACCGTGCCGTCTTCGGCGACCTCGATGGTCGCTCCTGTCTCCTCCTGCAGACCACGGATGACTTTGCCGCCCGTGCCAATGATGTCGCGTATACGGTCGACCGGTATCTGGATGGAGATGATGCGCGGTGCGTGGGGGCTCAGGTCGGCACGCGGCTCGCTGATGGCCTCGGTGATCTTGCCGAGGATGAAGGCGCGACCCTCCTTCGCCTGGGCAAGCGCCGCGGCGAGGATGTCGATGTTCAGGCCCTTGGCCTTGTTGTCCATCTGCAGGGCGGTGATGCCCTTCTCGGTGCCGCAGACCTTGAAGTCCATGTCGCCCAGGAAGTCCTCGATGCCCTGGATGTCTGAGAGGATGGCGACCTCGTC
>JAITEK010000049.1 GCA_031282085.1 Coriobacteriales bacterium | reverse complement strand
ATGAAGGCGTGGTTGTCGATGACATCCGCCAACACCTTCTCCGATAACTCCGGGCTGCCATAGCCCAAAAGGCAGTTCAGCCCTACGTTGTGCATCATATAGCACAGCGCCACGCTCGGGTTGCCCTCGGCAAACGCCAGGCAGACGTCGACGTGGTCTTGCAGCGTCCCTCCGAGCCCTCCTTGCTCTTCGGGGATCAACAACTTGAGATAGCCGGCTTCTCCTATCTTCTCAAATATCTCCATAGGGAACTGGGCCTTCTCGTCGATCTCCTTGCTGAAAGGGGCGATAGAGACCTGCGCGAATCGTCTTGCTTCATCATAGGTAATGCTCATGTCAGGGTTCCTTTCATAGGGACAGGGCAGCACCGGATAGAGGTGCGCTAAAGCAGGCGTACCGGCCGCGAAGTGACCGATGCCTGTCCATGGTGCAGAATCGTCGAGTATGGTATGTGCGCAGAAAGCCCTCTTAAACGCCGCGGAAGGCCCAGAGAACCGAAGGCAGAAGATTACCCCGGTCTTTCCGCAGCTCACCCCTTGAGAGCCGGTCGGCAATCAGCCTCGGAGCCATCCGAGTACAACGGAACAGCTTACCCTTGGGCCAATCGCCTCGCAGAGTATAGTAGGGGTTCCGCTGCTCCGGCGGCTTGTCTTGTACGGGCGATTCGCCCTACGGCTTGTTGCTTTCGGTGGAAGTATGAGCGACCATGTCCAGGCGGGACATCACCACGTCCTCAACCTCAAAGGAGAGAGGGGCGGGCGACTCGTTGCCAAAGACCGTTCGGAGGTAGTCGCCGCACTCGTCGCAGAGATGCAGGCGATGGGCGCCGTCGCCCTCAATGTGGCAATAGTGCAGTTTGCGTTGGACCCTGGAGCCGCACCTGCCGCAGCGTATCCGCTCAAATTCCCAGGTGGTACCGCAGGTTGAGCAGTACAGCAGGCGAGCATTGCCCTCTGTGGCGTGCAGCGGGCCCACAAACCCCACCGTAGCATGCGTGCCGCAGGTGGGGCAGCGCAGCGGGTGGACGTGGGTGCGCTCGGGGTCCTCAACATCCAGAATGGCTGCGACTTTGCTGGCAGCGGGCTCCAGGACGGTGCGCAACGCACAGGCCAGCACCACCCCCAGCAGCACCCCAATCGGCGCCTCCTGTCCCGGGCCGGTCTCCAGGGCCAGCTGCTGGGTGCGGGCCAGCCAGGAGGCAGGGTTTTTGCCAGCCATTGCGCTGTCCGAGCCCTCGATGAGGGAGTGCCAATTGTAGGTCGCAAGCTGGGCGGCCGACTCCGGCTCCAGGCCGGCATTCTCGGCGATATAGGTGGCGCAGTCCTGTGCGGCGGCGGCGAGCCGACTGTTGTCAACGATGACGGGAGCCATGAGAAAGAGCGGTTTCTCGCCCCAGTACCAACGCTCGGCACGGGCTTTATCAGGCATCTGGTAGTCGCCGGAAGCATCCGCGCTATCGATATGGCCCTGTTGCAGCGCCCAAAGGCCGCGGAAGAACGCCAGGCGCCTGATGTCGTCCTCACCAAGCGTCTGGCGGTAGGCCTCCAAAGCCCAATCTATCTTCCGCAAATCCATCCGTGCGCTCCCTAGTCCTTTATCTCGACTACCTTGTCGCCCTTTTCCAGCTCCTCGCGTGCCCAATGGCCCCAGTGGTACAAGGCGTCGCTTTCGCTTATCAGGCCGTTGCCGAACATCACCCTGCGCATGCGCCGATAGGGCTGGAAGATGCCCGAACCCAAGAAGATGTGGGCCAGACCAAAGACCGCCAGCATCAAGAACGCCAGGTCGTGCAGCAGGTGCATCACCAGCATCAGGCCAGCGCCAAAGCTTACAACGGTTGTGCCCAGTAGCAAGAACACACCGCTGATGGCGATGGTGGCGCCGGCGACGAGCAAAAGCCCATCCGCCAGCCTCTGACCAGATTTAACCTCATGCTGATCGGGCATATGCACGCGCTTGGGGCCCAGCATATAGGGCAAGAAGCGCTTCATGAAGGTCACGTCGTCCTTGTCCCATTTGGCAAGGTAGTTGCTGAACATATGCTTAACGCCCTTGGGAGCCAAAAGCGCGCTGACCAGGGGCACAACGATAAAGACCACCCCCAGCACGCGATGGGCCATACGGATGCCAAAGGTCACCTGCGAGGGTAGCAGGTTGTTAAGCGGCGTGATGAAGACGAACAAGCCGCTTATAGCCAGCAGGATGCAGGCGATAATGGTAACGTCATGGGTTATGCGCGCCTGGAGCGAGTGTCGCTTGATGTAACGCGTCATCCTACTCACCTGCCTTAGTCTTGGAGCCAGCGCCAACCAGCTCGTTTGCGCTTGCGTCGTCCGCCTTCCAGACCACCTCGCCGGTATCGACGTCGATGGTCTAGTGCTTCTTCTCGTCGTAGTGCAGCGTGTCGCGTTTGTAGCCGATGCCGGTGAGGAAGGAGAGCCCCAGGCCCGCCACGGTTGCGGCGGCGGCAAGGCCGGTGAGCGGCTTCATCCACCCGAGCAGATCCACCATGGGGCTGACCTTGGGATCTACGGGCAGCCCGTAGGTCTCAACGGGGTACTTGAGCACCATGATGACGTGCGTGCCGGCGCCGTCAAAGAGCTTGTCGCCGTACACGGAGGCATGGGGGGAGGGGTCGATCTCGCGGTTCTTCAAGAACTCTACACGCTCGTAGGCCTTGGCGATCATCTCGTCCCGCGGGCCGAAGTCCAATGCCCCCGGCGGGCAGGTGTGCACGCAGGCAGGCACGTTGAACTGCGTCTGAGTCACGCCGGTGCCGTTGTTGATCTGCGCGGCCCTGCCGTTTTCCTGGCGGTCCAAGCAGGCAGTGCATTTGTTGACCTTGGAGTCGGGACCATAGTAGCGGGGCACGTCGAAGGGGCAGGCGGTCTCGCAGTAGCGGCAGCCTATGCACTTGTCCTCCTCAACGCGCACAAAGCCGGTGGCCTCGTCAACGGACAAGGCGCCGGAGGGGCACACCGAGGCGCAGCCGGGATTGCTGCAATGCATGCAGCTGCGGCGCCCAAAGGACCACTCCACACCCCACTTCTTGGGGCTTTCGTTCTCCTCAAAGCGCATGATCAGGCGCGTGTTGCCGTTTAAGTCCATGGGCGACTGGTAGGAGTGCGTGAACTCATTGGCGTTAAGGCCCAGAGGCGAGGGCAGCGAGTTCCAGCACTTGCAGGCGCATTGGCAGCCCTTGCACGCCGTACAGGCGGAGGAGTCAAAATATATTGCCATTTCAGTAGACATCTGCGTCCTCCTCTCAGGCCTTCTCGACGTTTACAAGAAACGCCTTGAACTCAGGGATATAGGAATTGGGGTCGCCCACATTGGGCGCCAGGTCGTTGACCGTGTCCGCCGTTGAGTACATGCCGGCCCAACCCCAGTGGTGGATCATGCCCACCACATGGCACAGCTCACCGTTGACCATCAGCGGCTTGATGCGTCTGGTCACAAAGGCGCTCAGCTTAACGTCGCCGCGGTTGTTCCAGACGCGCACGGTGTCTCCGTTCTGGATGCCCTTCTCCTCGGCAAGCTCCACCGACATCTCGATGAACTGCTCCGGGCGGGCCTCAACCAGCGCCGGGCAGCCGCGGGTCTGCGAGCCGGTCTGCCACATCTCCACAACAGAGTAGGTGGTAACGGCAATCGGGTACTCGGAGCGGTCACCGCGCTTAACGGAGGGGTGGTCGGCAAACTGGATCATCGGCGAGTTCTGCCGCTTGTTAAGGGCGTTGTCGGCGGGCGACTCAAAAGGCTCGTAGTGCTCCGGCAGAGGTGCGTCTTTGAGGCTGTAGCTGACGAGGCGCGCGTTTTGCTCCCAAAGCATCATAAAGGCCTTGTTGTTGGGCGGCGTCCAGGTGACGGTGCCGTCGGCTGCGGTGGTCTTAAAGCCGAAGTCCGGCACGTCGTTGGTCACCCACTCACTGCCCGTCCATTCCACGACGTTGCGCTCGGGGTTCCAGGGCTTGCCCTCGGCATCGGCAGAGGCGCGGTTGTAGAGGATGCGGCGGTTCAGCGGCCAGGCATAGGCCCAGCCGGGGTACAGGCCCAAGCCGCTGGGGTCTTCCAGCGCCCGTCCGCCGACCTTTTGGCTGGCAGCTTCCCAGCGGTCGTCGTTGTTGGCCCAAAAGCCGCTGTAGATCCAAAGCGCGCAGGCCGTGGAGCCATCTGCGCCCAAATCGCCGAAGGTAGAGAGCAGCTCGCGACTGTCCCAGTCCGCCCCGTCCTTCCATTTGTAGCCGTTCAAGGCCATGGAGACGGCGCGCGGGTCGATCTTCCCGTCGCGGTGGTAGTCCCATTTAACGTTGAGGATGGCCTCGGCGCACGGTCCACCTTCCTCCCGGTACAGACGGGTGATCTCGCTCCAGAGCAGGTCGCAGATCTCGTAGTCCGGCTTAGCCTCGTCGACCGGATCCAAGGCCTTGTAACGCCACTGTATCCAGCGCCCGGAGTTGGAGATGGAGCCCATCTTCTCATAGATGAGGGCGGCGGGCAGGTAGTAGCACTCCGTTTGTATCTCGGCGGGGTCAAGGTCGGGGGCCCTCCAGAAGCAGGCGGTCTCCGTCTCCACCCAGTCCACGGCAACCAGCCACTCCAGCTTGCTTAAAGCCTGGCGGGCGAACTTGGTGTTAGCGGTGGAATTGGCGGGGTTCATACCCCAGCAGAAATAGCCCTTGATGACGCCGGCGTCCATCTGCTCAAAGGTCGACATGGTGGTAAAGTCGGTGCTACCTATCTTGGGCAGCCAGTCGTAGCCGTAGTCGTTGTCTACCGTGGCGTGCTCGCCGTACCACTCCTTGAGTGCGGAGATAAAGAACTTGGGCTTGTTGGTGTAGTAACCGTCCGCGTAGGTCTCATGCTCCAGCCACGCGCGTAGGGTCGGATGCGAGGCGACCGTGGGCCATTTCATGTAGCCGGGGAAGTCGTAGACCAGCATCGCCATGTCCGTGGCGCCCTGGACGTTGGGCTCGCCGCGCAGGGCGTTGACGCTGCCTCCCGGCACGCCGATGTTGCCCAGCAGCAGCTGCACCAGGCACATGGCGCGGGTGTTCTGAGAGCCATAATGGTGCTGGGTCTGGCCCAGCGCGTACAGGATGGCGCCCACTTTCTCCGGAGCGCCGGTTGAGGCGTACAGGCTGTAGACCTGCTCCAACGTCTCGGCGTCCATGCCGCAGACCTTGGTAACGGTCTCGATGTCATAGCGGGAGTAGTGCTCCTTTAAGATATTGAAGGAGCAGTTGGGATCCGTGAGGGTCATGTCCTTCCTGGGGACCTCTTTGTGAGGCGGCGTAAACTCGGGAGTGCCTGGCTTGAGGACATAGGCAAACGCACCGCCTGTCCCGGTGTTCGGCGCCACCGACTCTTCTTCCTGGTAGCCCCAGCTGGTGGTCACATACTTCTGCTTGGACTCGTCCCAGCCGGAGAACAGGCCCGTTTCCACATCAAAGCTATAGTCCTCATGCACGAGGTAGGAGGCATTGGTGTAGGTGAGGACGTACTCCTTTTGCCATTTGTCGTTTTGGATGATGTAGTTGATGAGGCCGCCCCAGAAGGTGATGTCCGTGCCAGGACGGATGGGGCAGTAGACGTCTGCTACTGCGGCTGAGCGCGTGTAGCGGGGGTCTACGACGATGCTGATGGCGCCCTTGTCGCACGCCGCACGAACCCAACGGGCGCTTTCCGGGTGGTTCTCAACATTATTCGATCCACAGGTGAGTAATACGTCGGCGTTCTTAAAGTCGTTCCAATGGCCCGTCATTGAGCCACGGCCGAATGAGGCTGCCAGACCGGCAACCGTAGAGCTGTGTCAAACCCGCGCCTGGTTATCGAGGGCGATCACCCCCAGCGAGCGCATGCTCTTGAGGATCAGGTAGTCCTCCTCGTTGTTCTGCTGCGAACCGCCGAGGCTGGCTATGGCCTCGGTGCGGTTGACCGTGACGCCGTTCTCCTCCGCGATGAAGTTCGCGTCGCGGGTGTCCTTGACGTGGCGGGCAATCTCAAAGAGGGCGTCATCCCAGCTGATCTCCTCCCACTGAGATGTTCCCGGGCGACGCACCATCGGCTTGGTCATGCGATTGGGGTTATAGACGATCTCGCGCGTGTCCTCGGTGACTATGTTGCGCAGCTGGGACATCGTCGCGCCCTTGGAGCACAGGCCGCCCCTGTTGATGGGATGGTCCGCGTCGCCCTCAAGGTTTACCAGTTCTCCGTCCCGGACCGAGCAGATCGAGCCGCAGCCGCCTGAGCAGTAGCAGCAGATGTTGGTGTACTCCTCGGTGTTGACGAGCTTGAATGGGGCATCCCCCTCAAGCGCAAAGGCCTGGGACTGCGTCGACAGCTCATATGCCAAGCTGGTTCCCAACGCCAGCCCGGTAGCTTGCAAGAATCCTCTTCGCGATAGCTCCATGGACATCCTCTCCTCTCCGTACAAGTGGTATCTGGATACGTACAATTGGTATCTGGATAGCTTCAATACAAATTTTATTCTGACACTCGCCTTATCTGCGGTAAAGGCTGGACTGCCTCGGTGGCTGGGCGAGTGGTCGTATTGGAGTATTGGACGGGAGGAAGGCAGCGGGCGGTAGCGCCAAAGCCCCGCTCACCGGTTTTGAGGAGCAGCTCGGCGGCGGGCCCTGCGTCCAGCGGCTATACTTTGGCGCAAGGATCGAGTTCGGGGCAAGGGGAGAGACGACAATGGGAGAAGTGTGTGATTTACCTCGATAACGCTGCCACCACCAAACCATACCCTTCTGTCGTCGAGCGGGTTGCCGAGGTCTCGATAGACGATTTTGGCAACCCCTCCGCCCCTTATGGGTTGGGTATGCGGGCTGCGCGGATATTGGCAACGAGCCGTGAGGCGATTGCCGCAAGCCTGGGCTGCGAGCCTGGGGAGCTGTTCTTTACCTCCGGCGGGACCGAGGCCAACAACCTGGCTGTCCGCGGAGTGCACCTCGCCGCGCTGGCAGCCGACGTCGGGCGCAGCAGCCTGGTTACCTCAACTTTGGAGCACCCTTCTGTGACCAAGGCCGTCCGCGACATCCGCCGCCAGGGCTACAAGGTGGCGTATATCGACGTCAGGAACGGCAGCCTCGACATGCAGGCACTTACAGCCGCCCTGCGCGGCGACACCGTGCCGCGCAACACGTGCGCGCTGATCTCCCTGATGAAGGTCCAAAACGTCCTGGGCTTCGTTCTGCCTGTTGAGGAGGCTGCGCTGCTGCGTGACGAGTATGCCCCCGGCGCGCTGTTGCATACGGACGCCGTGCAGGCTTTTGGCAAGATGGAGTTGCGCCCGGGCAGTTGCGGCATCGACCTGATGAGCCTCAGCTCCCATAAGATCGGCGGGCCGCGCGGCATCGGCGCCCTCTACGTGCGCAAAGGCACCCGGATATTCACCACTGCTTTTGGCGGCGGCCAGGAGGGCGGCTTGCGCTCCGGCACCGAGCCGGTTGCGCTGGCTGCGGGTTTTGCCGAGGCTGTCCGCATTGCCTTTGCCCGGCGCAAGGAGTATGCCGCCCACTGCCAGCAGTTGAGGGACAGGCTGCTGGCGGCGCTGGCCTCGGCGTTTCCCGACGTGGTGGTTAACTCCCGCCCGGACGGGATCCCCTCCTGCGTACACTTCTCGCTTCCTGGCCTGAGCAACCAGGCTGCCGTGCGGCTGCTCAGTGACCAGGGGATATACGTGGGCATATCTGCTGCCTGCGACGCCAACCACATCAGGCCCGGCGAGGCCATCCGCAAGAAGCACCCCAGCGTGCTACAGCTTGCGGGGGTGGGCGCGGCTTTGGAGAAGGGGTCGTTTCGCGTCAGCTTCTCCCCAGACAACAGCTTTGAGGACATCGAGGCCTTTGTATATGCCCTGGCGCAGGCCAGGGCGCAGCTAGACCGAAAGCCTGCGTGAATGCAAGCGGTACCGTTGTGGGAGGTTTGGTAGATGAACGCATTGAACGAGCAACAGAAGGCCGGCCTGCGAGCCCTGCCGCAGGTGGAGGAGTTGCTCAAACACAGCCTTTTGCGTGAGAGGGCTCCGCGCTACGGCCACCAGGCGCTGGTGCGCCAGGCCCGTGATGTGATCGCAGCCGCACGGGAGGGCATCCTGGCTGACAGGGGCGCCAACGTGGACGAGGACAGCCTCTCCAACAACCTGGCGCAGCAGGTGGCAGAGCGCCTGGAGGGCCTGCAACGCAGCAGCCTTAAGCCGGCCGTCAATGCTACGGGTGTGATACTGCACACCAACTTGGGCCGCAGCGTCTTGGCAGACGTGGCCCAGGCGGCGCTGTCCGCGGTGGCGGGCGGCTACTCCACCTTGGAATACGACGTTGCCACGCGCGACCGCGGTAGCCGCCACGACCATATCGAGCGCCTGCTCTGCACGCTTACCGGTGCCGAGGCGGCGCTGGTTGTGAACAACAACGCGGCCGCCGTCGTCCTGGCGCTGTCGGCACTGGCCAGCGGCAGGGAGGTACTGGTCTCCCGCGGGGAGTTGGTAGAGATCGGCGGCTCGTTTCGCATCCCGGATATCATGGAGCATTCGGGCGCGCGGATGGTAGAAGTCGGCACGACCAACCGCACAACCCTTAAGGACTACGAGCGGGCGCTGGGCGAGGACACTGCTCTGATTGCCAAGGTGCACCCCTCAAACTACCAGGTAAAAGGCTTTACAGTCAGTGCCTGTGTAAAGGATCTGGCAATCCTGGCGCACGACAGGGGGCTGCCGCTGTTCGCAGACCAGGGAACCGGCTTGTTGTTCAACCTGGCGGAGACGATAGGCTGCGAGACGAGCGGCTCGATGGAGGAGCCCACCGTCCCCGAGCTGGTGCAGGCCGGGTGCGACCTGGTCTCGTTTTCGGGCGACAAGTTGCTGGGCGGGCCCCAGGCAGGGTTGATAGTCGGGCGCTGGGAGCTGGTCGAGCGCCTCAAGTCCCATCCTTTGGCCCGCGCCATACGGCTCGACAAGCTCTCCCTGGCGGCTCTGGCAGCCACCTTGCAGCTGTACCTTGAGGGCGGCGCGGCGCGCTTGCAGATACCCACCTTCAGGATGCTGGCGGTAAAAGACAATGAGCTGCATGAGCGGGCACAGAGCCTTTGCGCCCAGCTGAGGGACGGGCTGGCACCCGACGCCGCCACGGTATCGGTAGTGCGGGTTGAGTCCCGGGTGGGCGGCGGCACCCTGCCGGTTTTGGGTCTGAGGTCCTGGGCGGTTGCCCTCGATGAGGCAGTGGGTGGCGTTGAGTGCCTGGCACAGTGGCTGGCTGCCGAGCACCAGCCGCCGGTCATCGGCCGTGTGAGCGACGGGCGTCTGTTGTTGGACGTTCGCACCATCCTCGACGACCAGGAGCTGGCCGTTGTGGCAAAGGCACTCGTGGGGTATTTTTGCCCGCCTGGCGTTTGAGGAGGCCGCTATGAACCTGGTCTTGGGAACCGCCGGGCATATCGACCACGGCAAGTCTGCGCTTGTTAAGGCCCTGACCGGGGTCGACCCCGACCGGCTGGCAGAGGAGAAGCGCCGCGGCATCACCATCGAGCTGGGCTTTGCCCGCCTGAGCCTGCCCGACGGCAGCACCATGGGCGTGGTGGACGTCCCCGGCCATGAGCGATTCGTCCGCCAGATGATTGCCGGCGCCACGGGGATCGACCTGGCGCTTCTGTGCATAGCTGCCGATGACGGCATCATGCCCCAGACCGTGGAGCACATCGCAGTGCTGGAGGTGTTGGGCGTCAGGCAGTGCGTGGTCGCCCTGACCAAGTGCGACCTGGTCGATGCGGACTGGCTGGAGCTGGTAAAAGGCGAGGTCTCGCTCTTCCTGCGCTCCACCGCCTATGCCGACTCGCCTGTTGTGGCGGTCTGTGCCCGCACGGGGTTTGGGTTGGAGGAGCTGCTCCAGACGCTTGCTCGGGTATCGGGGAGCGTCAAGCGGCTCAAGCAGGACACGGGCGTGCGTCTGCCTGTGGATCGGGTCTTTACCATCAAGGGTAGCGGCACGGTGGTCACGGGCACGCTGTGGAGTGGCTGTGTCCGCCCCGGCGCCGAACTGGAGCTGCTGCCAAAAGGCATACGGGCAAAGGTCCGGGCGGTGCAGACCCACGGCGAGCAGACCGACAACGCCCAACCGGGCAGCCGTGTGGCGCTGAACCTGAGCACGCTCAAGACCAGCGAGGTGCATCCGGGTGACTTCCTGGCGACGCCGGGCAGCATCCGCCCGACCAACCGTGCCGATGTCTGGTTCACCTATCTGGACACCGCAAAAAGCGGCAAGCCCCTGGAGAGCGGTCAGCGCGTGCGCATCGCCCATGGCACCAAGGAGGTGCTGGGGCGCATCCTGTTTATGAACGGCCTGCTCAAACTGCAACCCAACACCAGTTGTCTGGCTCAGTTGCGTCTGGATGAGCCTCTGCTTCTAAGCTGGCAGGATCGGTTTGTCCTGCGGCGTTATTCGCCGGTCAGCGTGGCAGGCGGTGGGATGGTGCTGCATTGCCACCCGCGGCGCCGGACCACCACCGGCCTGAGCGAGGACCTCCAGCTTTGCGCCCTGCGCGACGGCGATAAGGACGTGGCCGTTGACGCGGCCTTCTCGCGCAGCACCTGCCCGGTCGACGCCCGGTTGCTTGCCGTTTTGGCGGGGGTGGACGCAGAGAGCACCGCCCGGCGGTTGGCCGAGCTCGGCAGCGCTGGCACCGTCCGGGTTGTGGGCCAAGCCGAGCCGCCGTACTATGCCAAGGCCAACGTCTTGCAGAAGTGCATGGCGGCCCTTGAGAACGCGTTGCTGGAGTTCCATGCCAAAAACCCGACGGTCCCCGGGGTCACACCGGCTGCGCTCAAGCAGATGATCGTTCCTCGCTCGCTGCCGAATATGGGCGATGCCGCCTTTCTGGCGCTGCTTGATGAGGCCCATATGTGCGGCCGCGTGCTGATGGCAGGCGGATACGTCTCCCACCCCAAGGCCGGCGCCGGCGCCCGGGCGGCCGAGGAGCAAGAGGCCGAGCGCCTGCTGGCAGTGCTGACGGCGGCAGGCGGCGCCCCGCCTTCGCTCGGCGAGCTGGCCGCCGCGTCTGCCGCCGACACCTCGCTTTTCCACCGTGCCCTAAACCTGTTGGAGAAGCAGGGGCGCATCCGGAAGGTGAGCAGGGACTTCTGCTTTGCCACAGAGGCTGTCGAGGGCTTTAAGGCGGCAGTTGTCGGCAGGCTTGAGGCGGCAGGGAGCGCGTCGGTCTCCGATCTAAAAGAGGCGATGCAGACCTCGCGCAAATACGCCGTGCCGCTGCTGGAGTACTTTGACGCCCAGGGCCTCACCTGCCGCAGTGGCGATATGCGCCGCTTGCGCTGAGATGCTGCGCCAGTTATTGAGGCGGCTTGCCGCTCGCGTATAATAGGGGTTCGGGTGTATGGAGATGGATGGGGCCTGGTGGCCCCCACGGCCTTCAAAGCCGCTGTGAGGCGCGCAGAACGTCTCGGGTGTGTTCGATTCGCACACATCTCCGCCAATACGATGAGATGAGGCCATGAGCGAGATCGAAAGGATACGGCTCACGCGTTTGACCGCCAAGGGCGGTTGAGCAGCAAAGTGGAGTCCGGGAGACCTCCAAGACATCCTGAGCGCCATCAGGCCCGGCTTTGACGCAAGCCAGAGCCCCGATGCCCTGCTCGGCTTTGAGACTAACGACGACGCTGCCGTCTATCGTCTGGATGACGATACGGCGGCGGTACTGACGCTGGATTTCTTCACCCCCGTAGTTGATGACCCCTATGAGTTTGGCGCCATCGCCGCCGCCAATGCCTTAAGCGACGTCTTTGCCATGGGCGCCAAGCCGCTGGCAGCGCTTAACATCCTGGCCTTTCCCCGCTCTCTGGGCACCGCCGTGGTTAAGGAAGTGCTGCGCGGTGGGGCCGACAAGGTGGCGGAGGCGGGCGCATTTTTGATGGGCGGGCACTCCATCGACGACGACGAGCCAAAATACGGTCTGGCAGTATTCGGTACGGCAACGCCGACAGGGATAGTCCGCAACGCGGGAGCGCAGGCTGGCGACTGCCTGTTTTACACCAAACGGATCGGCACCGGCATCATGGCAGCTGCCCTGCGCACCGGCCTGATCACCGAGGAGCAGATGCGCCCGGCAATCGACTCGATGATGGAGCTGAACCGTGCTGCCTCAGAGGCGATGCTGGCCGCTGGGGCCCATGCCGCCACCGACGTCACCGGCTTCGGCTTGGCAGGGCACCTGCACGAGATGCTGGCCGCCAGTGGCGTGGCAGCCCAGTTGGAGTGGGACGCCATCCCGCTGTTCGATGGCGTATACGAGCTTTCCGCCGACTACTGTCGTCCCGGCAAGACCTTTGACATCATCGAGTGGGCACGCCCTTTCCTCCGGTTAAGCACGGTGGACTCCGAGCAGGCCGACGCCCGCCTGGGCGTTATCTGCGACCCCCAGACCAGCGGCGGCCTGATAGTGGCGGTGGCTCCCGAGCAGGCTGACGGCTTTGTTGCGGGATTCGCCCGCCTCTGTGGCCGTGAGCCCGCACTGATCGGCAAAGTAACAACCGGCGTCGCCGGCATGATAACCCTGTAGGGCAGTGCCACAAGGGCGGCCGCATGTCATCCCTGTGCTCCCTTCTTTGTCATTCCTGGGCTTGCCCGGGAATCTTTGGCTACGCGTCAGCAGCCAACCCCACACAAAAAGCGCGTAGTGCGGCACACAATCAGTACAGCGCCACCAGATGGACGCCGGTAAACCCCAAGCCGTTGTCGGCTAGGACCCGCTCGATGTTCGGCAGTTCTGCCTCTGGCGAGCACCAGGCAAGCCCGCAGTCTGCGGCAATCTCGGTGGGCACCGGGATCAGGCGTCCGGCAACGCCCGCAGCGTGGCAGCCCGACTCCATGGCTATGGCGTCGGATGTGGAGGCAAAGACGACAACGGCCTTGAGCTGTCTTCTCCTCATGCCGTCTGCCCCTCCTCGGCGATCTCGCCCAGTGCCCGGATGGCAGTGTCCAGTTCCTCTGCGGTGTTAAAAGGGGAGAAACTGAAGCGTACGGCGCCCTGTGTGACGGTTCCCAGGGCCTTGTGCATCAGCGGAGCGCAGTGGGCTCCGGCGCGCACGCAGATACCGTAGCTCGTGCTCAGACGGTCGGCAACCGCCGAAGAACCCAGCCCGCCGATATTGATGGCGACGATACCGCACCTGTCGACGCCGCCCTGTCCGCCGTAGACCCTCACCCCATCGATGCCCCGTAGCTGGGACTCAAAGCGGTTGGTGAGCCCCTTGGTTCGGGCAGCAAGCGTCTCGACCCCCTGGCTCAACAGATAGTCCAAGCCTGCGGACAGGCCGGCGAGCCCATGGCTGTTCAGCGTGCCGGCCTCCAGCCTCTCGGGCATCCAGGCGGGGTGTTTGCGCTCAAAGCTCTGCGAGCCTGAGCCGCCGACCCTCAAGGGGCGGATGGTGACGCCCTCTTTGAGGCAGAGCCCGCCGGTTCCCTGAGGGCCCAGCAAGCCCTTATGGCCGGTGAAGACTACCACGTCCAGGTCCATTGCGCCCATGTCGATGGGGATAACGCCCGCCGTCTGAGCAGCGTCGACCACGATGAGCGTGTTGTGCGCGTGGCAGATTGCCGCCAGCCTGGCGATGTCGTAGACGTCACCGGTCAGGTTGGAGGCATGCGTGAGCACCGCCAGGCGGGTGTTGGGCCGAAACAGCGCCTCAAAAGACTCAAAGTCGATGGCGCCGGAGGGCTGGACAGGCAGGATGGAAATCTCCACCCCGTCCTCCTGTTGCCGGTAGAGCGGCCGGAGCACGGAGTTGTGGGAGGCAGCAGTGGTGATTGCGTGGTCGCCGGGACCCAGCAAGCCGGCGATGGCCATGTTCAGCGCGTCGGTGGCGCTGCCGGCAAACGCCACCTGCTTGGGTGAGGACGCTCCAAACAGCCGCGCAACCTGCGTGCGAGCGGCAAAGACCGCTCGGTCGGCGTCAAGCGAGGCCTGATGCGCCCCTCTGCCGGGGCTCCCAAACGAGTTGAGGGCTGCTGCAACGGCCTGCGCGACCTCCGGCGGGTGTTGCAGAGCGGTTGATGCGCTGTCGAGGTATATCATTGGGCTTAGGGGCGGAGTATGGCTGAGGCGGCCATCTGAGCCTCAACGATGGCATACATATTGGTGACCTGCCCCACGGCGAGCTTCTCGGTGAGCCCGTAGTAGCTCAGGCAGGCGCCGCAGGACGCAACCTCAACGCCCGCCGCAGCCAACGCCGAAAGGTCATCCAGCGACTCGGAGCCCTCACAGGCCAGGCGGACTCCGCCGTTGTAGAGCAGTACCGCTTTGGGCAGAGTGTCCAGTTGGGTCAGGGCAAAGACAAAGCCCTTCAACAGGGTCCTGCCCAAGGCATCATCGCCGCTGCCCATCGTGTTGGCGGAGATAACAACCACCTGCCGGCCGCCGGGCACATCGGGCGCCTGCTGGCTGCTGCCTGTGCTGCCATCTTTTACAGAGGGCTGCCCTTTGGTGATAAATACCCGGTACTCGTCCTCAGAACGCTTTTCGGAGGTGACGGGGCAGCCCTTGGCCTGGGCAAAGCGCGTCAGGTTCTGCGTCGCCGTCTCGTTATCGACAACGACCTCCAGCGTGTCCTGCTCCAACTCCGCAAGCGCCCGCTTGGCTTTGACCACTGGCAACGGGCAGGCATCTCCTCGGGCATCAATCAACGTACTCATTTCGGGCTCCCTTCCAGGCCGCACCTCTCAGGTGGGTTGCAAACCGGGCTCCCCGATAACAGGGGCCGGGTGGCGCATTGGCTCAACTATAGGGGTCTTAGGCGGCAAACTGAGGGGAGAAGGCAGAAGCGCTCGGTCAACGTCGTCCTTTTATGGAGTGAGGGTCCTGGCGCTTGCGGGGCGCGCCGTGTAGCCGGGTGTGTTGGCCGGGCATGTTGGGCCGGGCCATCGAATGTTCTGGGATATTTGGCGGTTCAAGGCACACTGTCACAACCTGTCCGCCCCTCTTGTTTTACAATAGAGGTATGAACATGGCGGAGCAGTGGGGACATACGGTTTGCGGAGAAGACGCCTCGGCGCTGGCGGACGTCGCCTTTATGCGGCTTGCGATTGAGCAGGCGCGGCTTGCGGCCGCAATCGGCGAGGTGCCTATCGGTGCGGTGGTCGTTTGCGAAGGGGAGGTCGTCGCGGCGGGCTACAACCGTCGCGAGGTAGACGCGGACCCCTCGGCCCACGCGGAATTCCGGGCGCTCATCGAGGCGTCGCGCAAACTTGGCCGCTGGCGCCTGACGGGCTGTACCGTCTACGTCACGCTCGAGCCCTGCCTCATGTGCGCCGGGCTCATGCAGCTCGCGCGCATCGACCGCTGTGTCTTCGGTGCAACAGACCCCAAGGGCGGCGCGCTGGGTACCCTGTACGAAGTGCACAACGACGCACGCCTCAACCATCGCTTTGAGGTGAGCGCCGGTGTTTGCGAGCAGGAATGCGCAACGCTGCTGAGTGGGTTCTTCGCCCAGCTCCGCGCGGGCAAGGAGCAATCATGAGCCGCGCCGTTACGCTTAAATCCCCCGCAAAACTCAACCTCCTTCTCGGCGTTACGCCCCAGATCGTTGCCGGCAGGCATCTGCTCACCTCGGTGTTCACCACCATCAGCCTGGCCGACACGCTCACCTTCTGCTTTGACGGCACGCGCGAGCGCCTCGTCACCATCGAGGTCGTGAGCGACCCCGCCATCCCCCCGCTCAACCTCCACACCGAGGACAACATCATCTACCAGGCGGTACAGGCTCTTGAGGGGAGCTGCAACCGCGAGCTGGGCGGGCACCTCCACGTTATGGTCGAGAAGCGCATTCCCTCCGAGGGCGGGCTTGCAGGCGGTTCCTCAAACGCGGCCGCGACCCTTAAAATGCTCGCCGGATTATGGGGTTTGAAGAGCCACAGCGAGAAGGTGCTCAACGCGGCGCGCCTGGTGGGGGCCGATGTTCCGTTCTTCTTATATGGAGGCTGTGCGCTCATGGGTGGTAACGGTGGTGAGTTGGTGCGCGGACTGCCGCAGCCGGCTCTCGACCTTGTGCTGGTAAAGCCTCCTGTCGGCGTCTCCACCGGCAAGGCCTACGAGGCTTTTGACGCCGACCCCCAGCCCCTGCCTCCCCTTGAACGGCTCATCGCGCTGCTCGACACGCCGGGCGCCGCGCCGTGGCTCCTTGCACAGGAGTTCGCCAACAACCTCAGCCGTGCGGCCTGCTCACTTGCGCCCGAGCTTGAAGAGATCATAGGAGAGCTTGCCGCCCAGCCGGGGGTTTACACGGCCCAACTCACAGGCAGCGGATCGACGATCTTCGGTGTCTGCGAAAGCACCGCACTGGCAGCCGGCCTCGCGCGCTACTTCACCCAACAGGGCTACTGGTCCATCGCCTGCTCAACGCTGTGAACGCCATCGTGTGCCCCGCGCGGTATGCTACTATCGTCTATAATAGGGGGATACATCGTATCCGCACACAGGAGCAGGCAGATAAGAAAGGATCGTCCGTGGCGATTTCCACCGCAGATTTTAAGAATGGCAAGGCCATCCTCATAGATGGCAAGCCTTACCTCATCATCGAGTTTCAGCACGTCAAACCTGGTAAGGGCGGGGCTTTTGTGCGCACCAAGGTACGGGACATCCGCACGGGGCGCGTCAACGACCTCACCTTCCGTGCCGGCGAGAAGTTCGATGAGATACGCATGGAGCAAAAGGAGATGCAGTTCCTCTACTCCGATGGCGAAGAATTCAACTTTATGGACAACGAGACGTACGAGCAGATCGCTCTGAGCGCCGACGTGGTGGCCGACGCCGCCAAGTGGCTCAAGGAGAACGACGTTGCGACTTTGCAATACGCGGGCGAGGAGCTCATCGGCGTTGAGCCGCCGATGTTCGTGGAACTGGAGGTCACCGAGACGGAGCCGGGCTTTAAGGGCGACACCGTCCAGGGCGGTACAAAGCCGGCGACACTGGAGACCGGGGCGGTTGTGCAGGTGCCGATGTTCGTGAACAACGGCGACATCCTCAAGATAGACAGCCGCGACGCGCGCTATATCACCCGCGTCTGAGAGAGGCCGTAAAGGCCGCAAAGGCCGTTGATGAACGGCTAACGGCTGAGCTTATCTTAAAGGCGTGGATTCCGATATACTGATGGGATAGCTTTTATTCAACTGTCGCTGGCTCTGCTCAGACAGAGCTTGTTCGTATTTTTTGAAAATTGGAAATGAGGTGTTGCGATGAGGACCCTTCATATCATGGACACGACCATCCGCGACGCGCATCAATCGTTATGGGCGACGCGGATGCAGATCGGCGATATGCTTCCCATCCTTCCTAAGATGGACAAGGTCGGCTATTGGGCTATTGAGGCGTGGGGCGGCGCGACCTTTGATACCTGCCTGCGGTTCTTGGACGAGAACCCCTGGGAACGCCTGCGCGCCATCAAGAAGCATTGCCCCAAGACGCCGCTCGCCATGCTGGTGCGCGGGCAGAACCTTGTGGGCTATCATCACTATTCCCGCGAGATCGTCAACCGATTCATCAAGGCGTCACACCGCAACGGCATCGACGTGTTCCGCGTGTTCGACGCGCTCAATGACATCCGCAACGTCAAGGACTGCGCCGAGGCCATCGCCGAGGCCGGTGCGCACTTTGAGGGCGCCATCTCCTACACGATGAGCCCCGTCCACACGCTCGACAGCTTCATCGAGTACGGCATGCTGCTCAAGGAACTGGGCGCGAATTCCATCTGCATCAAGGACATGGCCGGCATGCTTACCCCGTATCGCACGGAGCGATTGGTGAGGGCCTTCCGGGAGCAGATCGGGCTGCCGGTTCACGTGCATTGCCATTACGTCGGCGGTATGGCCCCGGCCAATTACCTCAAGGCAGCCGAGGCTGGCGCCGCCATCGTGGACACGGCGTCGGCGCCGCTTGCCTTTGGCAACTCGCAGCCGGCCGTTGAGATGATCGTCGCCGCACTCAAGGAAAGCGGTTACGACACGGGCCTGGACCTCGACCTGCTCTTTGAGATCGCGCAGTATTGGGAGGGCGTCCGGGAGCGCGAGCACTTCAAACGCGGCGTAAGCTCACTTATCCATATGCAGGTCTACAGTCATCAGGTACCAGGTGGTATGATGAGTAACCTCGTCAGTCAGCTCGAGATACAAAAGGCGTCCGACCGGCTGCCCGACGTTATGGAAGAGATACCCCGCGTGCGCGCCGAGGTCGGCTATCCGCCGCTCGTTACGCCGCTGTCGCAGATCGTCGGTACGCAGGCGGTGCTCAATGTACTTACGGGCAAACGCTGGAGTGTCGTCTCCAGCGAGATGAAGGACTACATCGGCGGCTATTACGGCAAGGCGCCCGGGCCGCTCGACAAGGAGATCGTAAAGAAGGTCTTAGACGACGCCACGCCACTCGACGCGGAAACGCCGCCGAGTTCGCTGGTGACGACAACCTATGAGGAAGTTGCGAAAGAGGCGGGGGAACTCGCGCGCAGCGAGGAGGATGTGCTGATGTGGGCATTGTTCCCCAACGAGGCGCGTACGTATCTCTCCAAGCATCGTACCTCAGAAAAGACTGCATTCCTCCTCGCGGAGGAATCTTCTAACACAAAGGAGGCAGAGAACGTGGACATTAACCAGATCAAGGAACTGATTCGAGTCGTTGAGGAATCCAGCGTCGGCGAGGTCACTGTTGAGGAGGCGGGGATAAAGATCGTCATCCGCGCGGCGGGGCAGCCTGGCGAGGTCGTCGCCGCAGCCGCACCGACCGCAGCCGCAGCCGCGGCGAACCCCTCACCAGCGGAAAGCGCCGCTGTTGACGAGGCGGCTCGTCCGGGCACCTGGGTACCCGTCATATCGCCGATGGTGGGCACCTTCTACGCGGCGCCTGCTCCTGACGCGCCTCCCTTTGTGAAGGTAGGCGATGAGGTACTCGCCGGGCAGTCGCTGTGCATCGTTGAGGCGATGAAGCTCATGAACGAGATAGCTGCCGAGCAGATGGGCACCATCCGCGAGGTCTGCGTAGAGAACGCCCTGCCGGTTGAGTACGGCACGGTGCTGTTCTATCTCGAACCGACCTTGGATTAGGGACCTATCATGTTCAGCAAGGTGTTGGTTGCCAACAGGGGAGAAGTTGCCGTACGTATCGTGCGGGCATTGCGGGAACTGGGCATCAAGAGCGTCGTCGTCTATTCGGACGCGGATAAGGACACGCTTGCGGTGCGTCTTGCCGACGAGAGCGTCTGCATCGGGCCAACGCCCGCTGCTCAGTCCTACCTCTCGATACCCGCCATCATCGGCTCGGCGAAGTCCCGCGGCGCCGAGGCCGTGCATCCGGGCTACGGCTTCCTCGCGGAGAACGTGACCTTTGCCCGGGCCTGTGCGGAGCACGACCTTGTCTTCATCGGGCCGACGCCCGAGGCCATTGAGATGATGGGGGACAAGAACATCGCGCGCGAGACCATGAAACGCATCGGTGTGCCCACAGTACCCGGTTCGGACGGGCCGGTCACTACGGTCGCCGAGGCGGCACGGTTTGCCGAGGAAGTGGGTTACCCTGTGCTCATCAAGGCGAGCGCCGGGGGCGGCGGCAAGGGCATGCGCGTGGTCGAGAACCCCGAGCAGATAGAGGCCGCCTTTGTCGCGGCGCGCACCGAAGCGGCTGCCGCGTTCGCAAACGACGAGGTCTACCTCGAGAAATACCTCCTGCGTCCTCGACACATCGAGATACAGGTGCTTGCGGACACGCAGGGCAACGCCCTGCACCTCTGCGAGCGCGACTGCTCCATCCAGCGCCGTCACCAAAAGCTGCTGGAGGAGGCGCCTTCGCCCGCCGTAAGCCCCGAGTTGCGCGAGCGCATGGGAGCAGCCGCGCTGGCGGCTGTGCGCGAGGTCTCCTACCGAGGAGCAGGCACCGTTGAGTTCCTGCTCGACGAGCGCGGCGATTTCTACTTCATGGAGATGAACACGCGCATCCAGGTGGAGCATCCCGTCACCGAGGCCATCACGGGTACCGATCTCATCAAGGAGCAGTTGCGCATCGCCGCGGGCGAGCCCATCAGCTTCCTGGAGCGCGTGCCGCTTACGCCCCAGGGCCACGCCATTGAGTTCCGCATCAACGCGGAGGATCCCTTCAACAGCTTCTGGCCGAATCCGGGGACGATAAAAACGCTCACCTTGCCGGGTGGGCCGGGCGTGCGCATCGATACGCATGTCTTTGCCGGTTACACGGTGCCGCCGAGCTACGACTCGCTCATCGCCAAGCTCATCGTCTGGGGCGCGACGCGCGAGGAGGCTATCGCGCGCGGCAGGCGTGCGCTCGATGAGATCGCGATCGAGGGCATCAAGACAACCATCCCCTTCCATCGCGTTGTGCTCGATGAGAAGGATTTTATCGCGGGAGATGTTCGCACCGACTATCTCCCCACGCATGAGGACGTGCTGTTGGCAGGCGCGTCATCTGCGGGGGCCACGCCTGGCGCCCTTGGATGACAGGATCGGGAAAGGACAGGCATATGGATGAAAAACTCATGGACGAGGGGCTGACCATTGCGCCGGGAGTCATCGAGACTATCGTCTCGCTGGCGGTTGCTCAGGTCGACGGCGTTGCGCGGGTTTGCGCTCCGCGGCTTTCTCGTGGCGTTATCTCCGCACTGGGCAGGAAGCATCCCGCCCAGGGCATCCTCATCATGGCCGACGATGACGAGCAGATCATCGTAGCCGTTCACGTGCACGTCTTCTATGGCTATCGCCTGCAGGAGGTTGCCGACAAGATACGGCTCGCGGTGGCGGACACGCTCTCTGGCCAGGTCGGTATCGACGCGGCCTCGGTCGATGTGTATGTCGATGGCGTCCAGTTCCCGGAGTAGCATGCGTATGCCGGTCTCTCGTCAACAAAGCCCCCAGTCTTCCCAGCACCAGTTGCGTTCCGCGGCGCGCAGGAAGGCCCTCCAGATACTCTTCCAGTGTGAGATTTGCGGTTGCGACCCCGAGAGCGTGCTCGATGAGGGCCGCTACATCGACGAGGTAGGGATCCCCTGCGATTTCACGCGGCTTTTGCTGCGGGGCGTGAGCGCCCATACGCCGGAGATAGACGAGCTTATCGCTCATACCTCCGAGAATTGGTCGCTTGAGCGCATGCCGCTCGTCGACCGGAGCATACTGCGTTTGGCGACTTTTGAGATGCTGTACGTGGACGACATCCCCTACAGCGTCTCCATCAACGAGGCGGTTGAGCTGGCAAAGAGCTTTGGTGGGGAGGACGAGTCCTCGCGTTTCGTCAACGGGGTGCTCGGCCGGATCGCCAGCCATCTGGGGGAGCGGATCCGCGAGGGTGATGACGCCTGCGGAAGTGAGGGCGCCGGGAGCAGGAAGGCCCGGTCGAAGCGAGAGAAAAGAGCCGTACATGGATAATCAGAGTTCATATGGACGCGCACGGGAGCGCCTTGAGGAGATAGTCGCCCAAGTGCGAGCCAAGGACATATCCCTGGAAAAGAGCCTCGATCTGTATGAGGAGGCCCTGCGCCTGGGAAGCACCTGTGCCGAGATGATAGACCGCACGGACTTCTCGGTGGAGGAGCTTGAGGCGGTGGCACGGGCGAGTGCCGACAGCGATGTTGAGGATGCTGATGACGCGGGCGATGTTGAGGGCGCTGAAGACACACAGGGCGTTGAGGACACGAACGACGAGGTATCTGACGATGATGCCGCTGACACCGCTGGTGCTGAGGACACCGAAGATGCCGACGACGCTGTCGTAGGCGACGACCTTGTCGATGAACGCTGATTCCGCGAGTTGTCATCATGTCGGAATCCCCCTTACCTATACCCACGTCCGCTGAGCTGAGCGCCCTTACCGCTTCCGAACTCAATGAGTTGGCCGCGCGTATCCGCAAGCGCCTCATCGAGGTCACCTCGGTTAACGGCGGGCACCTCGCCTCAAGCCTGGGGGCGGTTGAGCTTATCCTGGCGCTGCATCACGTCTACGATTTCCCCCGCGACCATCTTGTCTTCGACGTAGGGCATCAGGCCTATGCCCACAAGCTCATCACCGGGCGGAATGAGGACTTCGACACTCTGCGAACCTACCACGGTATCAGCGGATTCCCGCGTCGGGAGGAGAGCCCCTTCGACACCCACGATGCCGGCCATGCGTCGGATTCGCTTTCCATCGCGCTGGGTCTTGCGCTCGCTCGCGACCTCAACGGCAGCTCGGAGGAGGTCGTCGCCTTCATCGGCGATGCGGCGCTCTCGGGCGGAATGGCGTTTGAGGCGCTCAACCAGATCGGGCATCTGGGCATCAACATGACCATCCTCCTCAACGACAACGAGATGAGTATCTCGCGCAACGTGGGCGCGTTGTCGCTGTATCTGGGGAAGGCCCGCATGAGCAGGCCGTACACCGCGCTACGCAACACCGTTGAAGGCCGCGTTTCGCGCGTGGGCCGCGTGGGGCGTTTCCTCGTCGGCGCCGGCGAGGCGATGAAGGGTTCCGTTAAGAAGTTGATGATTCCCGGTACCTTCTTTGAGGATATGGGCATCGTCTCCATCGGGCCCATCGACGGGCACAGTATCGAGGCGGTCACCGAGGCCCTGCGCGCCGCGCGGAAGGCAGAGGGGCCGGTCCTCATCCACGCAGTAACGCAAAAGGGGCGTGGCTTTGCCCCGGCGGAGATGCGTCCGGAGGTCTTCCACGGCGTCAGTTGCTACGACCCCGACACCGGCGCTCCCAACGGCAAGCCGGTTGAGCGGCCCACCTTCACCTCGGTGTTCTCCCAGGCCTTGCTTGCGGAGGCAGAGCGCAACGAGCGTATCGTCGCCATCACGGCGGCCATGACGGACGGCACGGGCCTGGGCCCCTTCCGGGAGGCCTTCGGCAGTCGCTTCTTCGACGTGGGGATCGCCGAGGAGCACGGCACCGCTCTTGCCGGCGGTCTTGCCCTGGGCGGCAAGCTGCCGGTTGTCGCCATCTACTCGACGTTCCTTCAGCGCGCCTTCGATCAAATGGTCATCGATGTCGCGCTGCAAAAGCAGCACGTGGTCTTCTGCGTCGATCGGGCGGGGCTTGTCGGCGAGGACGGCTCAACCCACCATGGGCTGTTCGACCTTGCCTACCTGCGTGCCATCCCCAACATGCGGATCATCGCGCCTGCCGACGGCGAGCAACTCAAAGACGCGCTGCACACCGCACTTGGCCTTGAGGGAGGCCCGGTTGCCCTGCGCTACCCCCGGGGCGAGGCGCCCGTGTTGCCCGCCCTGCCCGGCGAGGTCCCCGGCGGTGAATCTGAGGAAGATGAGGTTGCCGCACGCGCGCCGCGGGTGCTGCCCGTTGGCAAGGCGGTTGAGCTGCGTGCGGGCGCCGATGTGGCCCTTCTGGCCGTTGGCCGCATGGTCTCCATAGCACTTGACGTCGCCTGTCTGCTTGCCGAGCGAGGCGTTGAGGCGGCGGTCTACAATATGCTCTGGGTCAAGCCCGTTGATGAGACGGCTATCCACCGGGCGGCGCAGGCGCCGTTGCTGGTGACCCTGGAGGAGGGAACGGTGACCGGCGGTTTCGGCGCGGCTGTACTTGAGGTGCTGGCCCAGGAGTCGCTTGATGCGGATACCCCGCGGCCGCGGGTGCTGAACATAGGCGTCCCCGACGATTTTATCGGCCATGGGCGCGTGGACCAGCTCTTTGAGGAGCTGAACCTCACGCCCCCCCAGATAGCGGAAAGGGTCGCGACCGCATTTGAGGCCCCTACAAAATAACCCCCGCTCTCCCCTCATCGAGCTCCTCGTCGCGCGTGGCTTGTTCCCGTCTGCTGCCGAGGCCGAGCGCGCCGTACTCGCCGGTGAGGTGCTGAGCGCCGACGCCGTGCTCACCCAGCCGCGCGCTCTCGTCGACCCCTCCTGTGAACTGCGTCTCAAGCCCCGCACCGCCTACGTCTCGCGCGGCGGCGACAAGCTCGCCGGCGCACTCGCGGACTTCTCCTTCAGCCCGGCCGGCCTGCGCTGCCTCGATGTCGGCGCCTCTACGGGCGGCTTCACCGACTGCCTGCTGCGACACGGCGCCAGTTCGGTTGTCGCCGTGGACGTGGCCTACGGGCAGTTCGCCTGGCAGTTGCGCAACGACGAGCGCGTTATGGTCGTTGAGCGCACGAACATCCGAGAGGTCGATCCTCAAGCCATCAAAGCGCCCTTTGACCTCGTGGTGGCCGATGTGAGCTTCACACCCCTGCGGACGCTGCTCGCGCTGTTCTCCTCGCTGCTGAGTGAGGGCGCGGCGCTCATCACGCTCGTTAAACCGCAGTTCGAGCTCGCGCGCGAAGCCGTGGGCGCCGGCGGCGTCGTCACCGACTCTCTCGCCCATGTCCAGGCCCTTGAGCTGGTCATCGAGGCCGCGCTCTGCAACGACCTGGCGCCCCAGGCAGTAAGTTTTTCGCCCATCAAAGGCCCCAAAGGCAACATCGAGTTCTTTTTGTGGGCGCGCCGCGCGGGCATTCCTGCTACCATTGACATAACAGATGTGGTTGAGCGCGCCCACGCGCTGCTTGGTTGAGAGCAGACGGAAGGCTTATGAGGGTACTGCTGTTCACGAATACGACTAAGGAGCCCAGCTCTCAGGTGCTGGGAGCGATCTACGCGTGGCTTGATGAACGGGGCGTGGAGCACGAGAGCTTCTCAAGCGGCAGCTTCGAGGAGGAGGAAAGCGCGCGTTTTGATGAGCTGCGCGCCTCGATACGCGACTTCGATTTGGTGTGCAGCTTTGGGGGCGACGGCACCATACTGCGCGCGGCGCACCTGGTGGGCACCTCGGGCGTGCCGCTTTTGGGGTACAACTTCGGCAGTCTCGGTTTCCTGTCCGGCGCGGGGCGCGACGAGTTGCTCCCTGCCCTTGAGGCCGCCATCGACGGACGGCTGGCGCGCGATGAGCGCGCGCTGCTCAAGGTGGAGGTCACCTACGAGAACGGGCAGGTAGACAGCCAGATAGCCCTTAATGAGGTCGCGGTCTCCCGGGGGCACTTCGGGCGCATCGTCGCTCTCGACGTAACCATCAACAACAGCTTCATCGATACGATGGAGGGCGACGGCGTCCTTGTCGCCACGCCGACCGGCTCAACGGCCTATGCGCTTTCGGCGGGCGGACCGCTCATCGCCCCCGCCTACGAGGGGCTGTGTGTTGTTCCCATCTCGCCGCACAGCCTCAAGAGCCGCGCGGTGATCACAACGGCAACCGACGTGATACGCCTTGAGCCGAACCGCGCCAACCGCCAGCAGCTCGTGCTGTTCATCGACGGCGAGGTGTTCTGGATGAACCCGCCGCAGGAGCGCGCGGCCAGCAGGGGCGAAGTCGTCCGTGTTGAGGTCGGCGTCTGCGCCGAGAAACTCATACTCCTGCGCTTTGGCGCCTACGACTTCTACCACCATATCTCCGAGACCTTCTTCAGGGGCGGCAATGCTCGATGAACTCCACGTCCGCGACTACGCCCTCGTGCGTGATGCGCGCCTCGTCCTCTCGCCGGGTTGCACGGTGCTCACGGGCGAGACCGGGGCGGGCAAAACCGCGCTGGTGGGCGCCCTCAAGCTGCTGATAGGGGAACGTGGCGACGTGGCGGCCATCCGCGACGACGCGCGTGAACTGCTGGTTGAAGGCCGTTTTGTCGCGGGCGACGAGGAGTATATCGTCACGCGGAGGCTCAACCGCGAGAGCCGCTCCCGCTGTACCCTCAACGACGGCATGGTCACCGTGGGCGCGCTCGCCGAGCACGTGGGGCCTCTCGTTGATCTGCATGGCCAGCATGAACACCAGTCGCTGCTGTCGGTCGGCGCGCAGCGTGCTTACCTCGATCGCTACGCGCGCGAGGCGGGCCAGCACGCGCTTGCTGCCTATCAGCAGGCCTGGGATGCCTACGCGGAGGCCGAGGAGGCTCTTGAGGGCTTGCGTCGTGCCGCCCAGACCTCGGAGGAGAGCCGTGCGACGGCTCGCCATACCGTCCGTGAGATAGAGGCGGTAGCGCCGCAACCCAATGAATACGAGGAGCTTGAGCAGCAACTGCCCATCCTGCGCAACGGTGAGGCGCTTGCTCTTGCCTCGCAGGCGGCTCTCGACGCTCTGAGAGGCGTAGAGGGAGCGGGAGCCTACGCGGGCGCAGCGTCCGCGTCCGCGGTTACGACTGCGGCTGTGGGCACGGGCGCCCTTGACGCATTGGCAACTGCCCAGCGCGCGTTGGCCGCCGAGGCCGGTGTTGATGCGCGGCTTGATGAACTGGCCTCCCAACTCGAGTCCCTCGCCATCACGGCCGATGATCTCGCCGTCTCGCTCAGAGCATACCGCGAGAGTGTTGAGTTCGACCCTCAAGCGCTTGAGCAGGCGCTGGACAGGCTTGGCGCTTTGGAGGGCCTGCGCAAACGCTACGGGCCGCGTATGGCCGATGTGTTTGATGCCTGGCAGGCGGCTGAGTACCTGCTGCAAGGCACCGAGGACCGGGCCGCGCAGCTCAAGGAGGCCGAGCGCGTGTTGGCCCATGCCGCCCAGGAGCTTGCGGCCGCCGCCGCAGGGCTGGCAGAGGTCCGCGGGCAGGCGGCCGATGACTTCGCCGCGGCTTTGAGCGCCTCATTCAAGGAGCTCGCGATGGAAGGCGCCTCGGTTGTGTTCTCGGTGCAGGAGCTGCCGCGCGCCTCCTGGACGCGCAACGGGTCGGTCCGCTACGAGCTGCTGTACCGCCCGACCCCCACGAGCCTGCCCCGCCCCCTGGCAAAGATCGCCAGCGGCGGCGAGCTCTCCCGCGTCATGCTGGCGCTCAAATGCCTGCTCAAAGATGACGACGAGCACCTGACCCTCGTATTCGATGAGGTAGACGCCGGTATCGGCGGGGTGGCTGCCGTCGCCGTCGCCGAGCGTGTGCGGGCGCTTGCCGCGAGCCAACAGGTGGTGGTCATCACCCATCTTGCCCAGATAGCCGCCGTCGCGGACCGACAGTTCGTCGTTGAGAAGACGCAGGATGGAGAAGGCGGCGCCGCTACCGTCATCCGCGAGGTCACGGGCGCCGAACGCGTTGCCGAGCTTGCCCGGATGCTGGCGGGCGCAACCGACGAGGTGGCGCTTGAGCACGCACGCCGACTTCTGGGCGCGCGCGAGGGGCGGGTCTTATGAGTGTGACCGGTACCGCGCGGCTCGGTAAGAAGACCAAGGACCTCGTCAAGCATCTCAAAGCGGCCGACATCGCCGTTATCGACCACGAGGACATCGACCGCGTCTCGGCCGACGGCCTTATTGCCTGCGGCGTCAAGGCCATCGTCAACGCTGCGCGCTCCATCTCGGGGCGCTATCCCAACAGCGGTCCGCGCATCATCGTCGACGCGGGTATCCTGCTGCTCGATGAGGTCGGCCCTGCCGTCTTCGAGAAACTGCGGGACGGCGAGGTCATCACCGTGGAGGGCGCTACGGTACTGCGCGGCGGCGAGCCGATCGCCTCGGGTACGCTGCTCGATGCGACGCTTGTCACTGAGCGCATGGAGCAGGCCGAGGAGACGCTCGATGAGGAGATGGAGCAGTTCGTCACCAACACGATGGAGTACCTCGATCGGCAGAAGGGCGAGCTGATCTACGACCCTTGGGTGCCGGACATCAAGACGCCCATCCGCGGTCGGCAGGTGCTTGTGGTGGTGCGCGGGTATGATTACCTGGAGGACCTCAAGACCCTCATGTCCTATATCCGCGAGGTGCGCCCCGTGCTTATCGGCGTGGACGGCGGCGCCGACGCGCTGCTGGAGGCAGGGCTGAAGCCCCACATCATTGTCGGCGATATGGACTCGGTCACCGACCGCACGCTACGCTCGGGCGCCGAGATCATCGCCCACGCTTACGAGGACGGCACTGTTCCCGCTGCCAAGCGCATGGAGCAGTTGGGGCTGAGTTTTACGACCTGGCCGCTGGCCGCCACGAGTGAGGATCTGGCGCTTCTGCTCGCCTGGGTGAAGAAGGCCGACCTCATCGTTGCGCTGGGCACCCACTCCAACCTCGTTGAATACCTCGACAAAGGGCGCAGCGGCATGGCGTCCTCCTTTATCGTGCGGCTCAAGGTGGGCACCAAACTCGTGGACGCGAAGGGCGTGAGCAAACTCTACCGTGGCGCGCCACCGAGTTGGCAGATACTCGCTGTTGTGTTGAGTTTTCTGGCGGTGCTCGTCGTCATCATCTTCATCTCGGAGCCGCTGCAGAAGATGTTCACGGTCATTTGGCTCAATATCCGCTTCTGGCTTGGAATCTGAGGAAGGCAGGCTACACCCTTTATGTATAACTTTCGGTATCACCTGGTTACCATAGTCTCCATCTTCGCCGCGCTGGCCCTTGGGCTTTTGCTCGGCGTTGCCATCACGGGCTCGGATTTGGTGCGCGACGCGTCTGACAATCTCGCGGAGTCGCTCACGGACCAGTTCAACGAGTTGAGCACGACCAATGAGAACCTCACCGAGCAGCTTGAGTCCCAGCAGTTATTCTCCCGGGGGCTTTTGGGCGGTTGGGAGAGGGCTCGTCTTGAGGGGCGGACCATCGCCATACTGACGCGGGCGCATGAGGCGAGCGATCCGTTGACGAGCGAGTTGAGCGCTCTTATCAGCCGCTGCGGTGGTGTGCCTGTTGTCGTGCGCATCGACCCGTCAAAGGGTTTCGGCCTGGACGACGAGGCGACACTCAGCGCACTCAAGCAGCTGCTTCCCGAGGTTGAGGGCGAGGCGTATGAGGCTACCCTCGGCCGGGCGCTTGCCAACGAGTGGAGTTCCGTCGTCGTGGCGGACGAGGGTCTTACCCCCGCGATGTTCGCGACCCGCTATCCCCTCACCAGCCTGCTTGTTGAGAAGAAGCGCATCACGGTGACAACGGCCTACCAGCCGCTGACAGAGGCGCTCGGCTCCTTGGGGCTGCCGTCGCTGGCGGGCGGGGAGTCGGCGGCGAACACGCCCGAGGGGGCTGAAGCGGGGGAGCCGTCCGGCCCTGCCGCGGAGGCTGTGTCTGAGGCGTTGGCGCTTGCACGGCAGCATGCGGCCTATGAGTTGGCTGAGGGCGCCCAGCTTCCCTACGGCGTAAACGGCGTTATCGACACCGCGATATTCTCGGGTTCTACCGGCGGGCAGCCGGTTGCAGACGCGGTCGCCACGCAGATAACCCTGGCCTTTGAGAAGAAAGGGCTGGCAGGTGACCTGCATTATCTGTCTCTTGCCACCCATACCGGGGCGGTGGTGTGGCCCAGCGGGGCGCAGGAGCCGTCCAACGCGAACCGCTACACCCTGCTGGTGCAACAGGGCGACTTCGCTAACGCCACGCTTGCGCTTTCACAGGAGACCGGTATCTCCTGTGAGCTGTCGCCCTTTGAGTCGATGGGCAGCTACGGTATCGTCGCCCTGCTCACCGGCGCCGAAAAGGGCGCCTACGGTCTCGGCCGCACCGACACGGTAGCCTTCCCGCCCATCCCCTCGCGGTAAACTGCTCGTCATTCTGGGCTTGTCCCAGAATCCACCTGGCGGCGGTAGCCGCCAGACTCACGATCGTCTGTCGCGCTGTCGCCCAGTCGTCTGTCGCGCTGCGCGCTCCCTAAGCGTCGCCCGCTACCGCGTGCGACTGGATTCCGGCATAAAGCCGGAATGACGGGCGGGAGTTCGTTCTTTCACCCGTCATTCTGGCTTTATGCCAGAATCCACCCGTCGGCGCTAGCCGACGGCCCCGGAACAGGTCCGGGGTGACGGGTGGGTTGCGGGACGGCGCCAGCCGTCCTCGTGACACGATGTTCGCCATGCTAGGCTTGTCCCAGAATCCACCCGGCGGCGGTAGCCGACAGCCCCGGAACAGGTCCGGGATGACGGGTGGGTGGCGGAGCGCGGCAGCGCTCTCGTGACACGGTTGTGTTTCGCGCTACGCGCCGCGCGAGAATGACACGAGGGCTGCTAGTCCTCCAAGTCGTTGGGTTTGCGGCGTTTGAGGAGGAGGAACAGGAGGGCAGCCAGGGTTATCAGGAGTGCTCCGGCCAAGACCCATACGAGCACTGATTGAGAGCTGCCGTTCGCAGAGGGAGTTGCTGTCAGAGGGGTTGTCCCGTCGCCGACGGCGGTGCCCGTAGCGCCAGGAGCTGAGCTTGTGCCGGGTGATGCCTCGGCCAGCACAGTACCGTCCTC
>JAITEK010000039.1 GCA_031282085.1 Coriobacteriales bacterium | reverse complement strand
ACCCCGCGCAGGAGAGGCCGTCCTCGCAAGAACCTGCTATCCGAGGAGCAGGCGACAGCCAGCGAGGGCTCTACCTCTGGCGCCTCTGCGTCAAATGCCGACGCGGCCATCGACGCAGGCTCCGCCAGCTATGGAGCCGACATCCCCCCCGGTCTGGGGCGCGTGCCACGTAACAGCAGCTACAGCCGGAGTACCCGCACCAGCACGGGACGCGGCTCGAACACCGGACAAGGACGCTCCACGAACAACAACTACGGTGGCTCCAATTCCAACAACCAGAACAACGGCTCGGGCAATGGCGGCGGCAAGGGCAAGGCCGGCTACCAGAACTACGGGCGCAGGCCGCGCCGCAACGCCTATAACAATAGCCCGCGCGAGCAGATCGTCCCGCAGGCAAGCCGCGAGGAGCTTGAGAGCCTCAAAATAGGCGAGCTGCGCGAGAAGGCCGCGGAGCTTGAGCTGGACATCTCCGCCATCAAGAAGAAGGACGAGCTCGTTGAGGCTGTTCTTGAGGCCCTGGTAAAGGCCGAGGGTTTTGTCTCCTGCGAGGGCATACTCGATCTTCTGCCCGAGGGTTACGGCTTTTTGCGCACCGCCGGCTATCTGCCCGGTGAGTCCGACGTCTACGTGGGTATGTCGATGGTGCGTCGCAACGGCCTGCGCAAGGGCGACCTCGTTACGGGCCAGGTGCGTCCCGCTCGCGAGAACGAGAAGTACGCCGCCCTGCATCGCATCGACACCGTCAACGGTCTTTCGCTTGAGGAGTCGCGCAACCGCCGCCGTTTTGCGGACCTCACCCCCGTCTATCCCGATGAGCGCCTGCTCATGGAGCACGGCCAAAACACCATTACGGCGCGTACCATCGACCTCGTCGCCCCCATCGGTAAGGGCCAGCGCGGCCTCATCGTCTCGCCGCCGAAAGCCGGCAAGACCACCATCCTCAAGGATATAGCGGCTGCCATCAGTGCGAATAACCCCGACGTACACCTCATGTGCCTGCTCGTGGACGAGCGGCCCGAGGAGGTTACGGACATGGAGCGCTCCATCAAGGGCGAGGTGGTTTCCTCAACCTTCGACATGCCCTCCGAGAACCACATCGCTGTTGCCGAGCTCGTTATCGAGCGGGCTAAGCGTTTGGTTGAGGTGGGTCGCGACGTGGTCATTCTGCTCGACTCGATTACCCGTCTTGCGCGCGCCTATAACCTGGCGCAGCCAGCCTCTGGCCGCATCCTCTCCGGTGGTGTGGATTCCACGGCACTTTACCCGCCCAAGCGCTTCCTCGGCGCAGCGCGTAACATCGAGGACGGCGGGTCGCTCACCATCCTGGCCTCGGCTCTCATCGAGACTGGCTCCAAAATGGACGAGGTCATCTTTGAGGAGTTTAAGGGTACGGGCAATATGGAGCTGCGTCTCGACCGCGACCTGGCCGACCGTCGCATCTTCCCCGCCATCGACCCGGTGGCGTCCGGCACCCGCAAGGAGGAGCTGCTGCTCGATACGCAGGAGGCTCCGCTCATCTGGGCGGTGCGGCGCATCCTCTCCAACATGAACAACACCGAGCGTGCCATGGAGATGCTCATCAAGTCGCTCAAGCAGACGCAGAACAACGTCGAGTTCCTCATGCGCACCGCCAAAAAGGCTCAGCAGAGAAGCAATGTGGAGATAGCCGAGCTCTAACCCAAAATCGCGCGTCACACCGCGTGTTGTGTGTCGCGTGGGACAGTTGCCCCGTCCCCAACCGCTCGTCATTCTGGGCTTGTCCCAGAATCCACCCGGCGGCGGTAGCCGTCGGACTCACAATACACCGCGGGACGCGTAGCGTCCTCGTGGCACAAAACCCAAGGAGGCGCCGACCGGGCGCCTCTTGCTATTGATGGTAGAATGAGTCAACACGTGCCTGGGGCATTTGCGGGACGCAAAGGGGCAGCATGGTTGAATTCATCGGTAAGTTGGCAGCGGTCTTTGCCAAGAACAAACTCGTTCGCGCCATCAACAACGGGCTTATTAACCTCATCCCCTTTGTGCTGGTAGGAGCCATCTGCATCGCTTTGCTCAACCTACCGATCCCTATCTACCAAGAGGCACTCAACGACTTGCTCGGCGGCCATTGGCGCACCCTCTCCGAGCTCATCACCTTTGCGACGCTCGACATCATCGGTGTGGCCACCCTGCTTTCGGTGTCCTACACCTATGCCAGCGAGAAGCTCTCCGTCAAGCGAGGCGACATCCACCCCTTCCTGCCGATGTTCACGGCTTTGGCCTGCTACGTCATCCTTTTTACCGGGGAGGTCGAGGCTGTCTTGGTAAGTGGGGAGTCGCCTCTGGTGCTTACCAGCCCCGGACGGGCCGGCGTCTTTGCGGCGTTGGTAACCGCGCTTGTCTCGGTTGGGGTGTTCTTCGGCTTTGTGAAGCTGTGGCGCCATCTTCGCCCACCCCGCCTCTCTGCCCTCGACACCAACCTCCAAATACGCTCGGCCTTTCGCGCGGTGTTCCCCGTTGCCGCCACGCTTGTTGTTGCCGCGCTCATCAGGATACTGATTTCGGAGTTTGTTCCTATCGACGAGATACGGGCCGCATTCAGCGGCTTTGTGAATGACTGGCTGGTGACCGACAGCCTGGGTTCCGTGCTGCTCACGATATTCCTCATCCAGGCGCTGTGGTTCTTCGGCGCGCACGGTTCCGGCCTGATAATCCCCGAGTTCCCTCTGGTCTCCGACCTGCAAGGATCTCCGCAGGCGCTGTTCGCCACGCAGGATTTCTACTCCAATTTCGTAGAGCTTGGCGGGAGCGGCGCCACACTCGGCCTGCTCATTGCCCTGTTCCTCGTCGGCTCGGCGCACCACGGCAGACGTCTCGCAAAAGCCTCGCTGTTCCCCTCGCTGTTCAACACCAACGAGATATTCCTCTATGGCATCCCGCTCATCCTCAACCCCTTCTTTATCGTGCCGTTTCTGCTGGTACCGCTGTTGGTGGGGCTGCTGTGCTTTGCCGCTTTCTCACTGGGGCTGGTGCCGCCCATCACGCAGATGGTGGAGTGGACCTGCCCGGTGTTCCTCTCGGGCTACCTGTCCACCGGGTCGCTTGCGGGCTCCGTTCTGCAACTGCTGTGCCTGGCGGTCTCCGTCCTGTTGTACGTGCCCTTTGTAATCGCGCTGCGGCGCTTTAACGCGCGGCAACAGGCGGAACGGGTGAGTCGGATGCAGGAGGCGGCTGAGGCAGCTGCCGCGAGCGAGGAGATGACGATTATCGCGCGCGACGACGCGGTGGGGGAGACCGCCCGTGAGATAATCTCGCGCCTGCATGGCTATTTTGAGACGGGCACGCTGCCGTTTCACTTGGTCTACCAGCCTAAAACCGACAAGGATGGACGTGCTGTTGGCGCCGAGGCGCTGCTGCGTTGGGAGCATCGCGAGTTCGGCGTTATCTCGCCTGTGGTGTTGGTTGAGCTGTGCGACGAAAGCGGGCTTGCCACCAAGCTCGGCCGTTGGATAACGCGCGAGGCCATCGCAGAATACGCCCGTTGGAAGCAAGACGGCCTGCGGGGGCTCGTTCTCTCCATCAACCTGCACGCACGCCACCTCTGCGAGGACAATCAGTTTCCCACGTTTTTGGGAGAGGTGCTTGCCGAGCAGGGCATCGCCTGTGGCGAGATAGAGCTTGAGATAACTGAGCATCTGGCGATGCGCGCCAACGAGGCCAACAAGCAACTGCTCGCTGCGATACGCCGGCTTGGCGTAGGCCTTTCCATCGATGATATGGGCATCGGCTACAGCTCGCTCACCTACATCAGCGACTTTGACGCGCGAGGTGTGAAGATAGACGCCTCGCTCGTCTCCGCTATAGACACAGACGTGCAACAGCAGGAGATAGTAGCCTCCATCATCCAGCTTGCCGAGCAACTCGCCCTCACCGTTGTTGTTGAAGGCGTTGAGACCAAGGAGCAGGTAGACGCATTGGTGGGTCTCGGCGCTCGCCACTTCCAGGGTTACTACTTCAGCAAGCCCCTCAAACCCGAGGACTTCATCGAGTACGTACGCCGCAGCGGTAACGGCGCGTAAGACCGTGTGTCGCGTGCTGCGCACGCTCTCAGTGTATCGCTCGCTATCGCTCGCGGTGGATGCTGGGATAAACCCAGCATGACGGGCAAAACGCGCGGAGGCAAAAATCTGCTCGTCACCCTGGGCTTGTCCCAGGGTCCATCGCGAGCGCAAGAGAGCGGCACCTAAAGAGCGCGTAGCGCGACACACGGTTACGCGAGCGTGTCGCGATTCACCGCATAGTGCGAGCCGCGTAGCGTCCTCGTAAGATTGTGCGTAACATCGTGCTACACTTCTCACTATCGAGAGAAGAGCGCTCGGGTGCTTAAGCGTCGAGAGAGACGGCGCTTTTACAGGTATGCTTTGGAAAGGAGAATAGTTATGAATCTGCAACGTCCGAATGCCAATGACGCTACACAGACGGTTAATCGTTCGCGGAGTGTGGTGCCGGTCAGCGGTCTGTGTACGCGCTGCGTCGATGACTGCCGGGGCAACTGTGAGGTCTTCAAATCCTCGTTCCGCGGCCGTGAGGTCATCTATCCCGGCCCCTTTGGGCACGTGACCGCGGGGGCGGACAAAGAGTACCCCATCGACTACTCCCACCTCAACATCAACGGTTACGCGCTGGGGCTTGAGGGCTTGCCCGAGGGTCTTGAGGCCGGCCCCGATACGGCGACCTTCCCCACGGTTGACACCTCAACGGAGTTTGGCTGGCAGAACAAGGTGAGCATGACCATGCCCATCTTTACGGG
>JAITEK010000017.1 GCA_031282085.1 Coriobacteriales bacterium | reverse complement strand
CCCCCGGCCGGGCGGGGGGGGTCCCCCCCCACCCTGCTGGTGGGGGGGGGGCCGCCCACTTAAACCACGTGTGGGTTTCCCCCGGCCCACGTCCCCCTGACAACCTTGCCCCGTCCCCTTGTCCCATTGGGGTCTTTGTTGACTACTCGCACACTCCCGACTCCATCGTCAAGGCGCTTGATGCGCTTGAGGGCATCAAAACGGCCCGCACGCTCATCGTGTTCGGTTGCGGGGGCGACCGCGACGCGACCAAGCGTCCGCTCATGGGCGCCGCCGCGCTGGCTGCCGACTACGCCATTGTCACGAGCGACAATCCGCGTACCGAGGATCCACTCAACATCATTGCCGACATCCTGCCGGGCATGGCGGGCGCCGAGGATCGCTACGAGGTCGAGCCGGACCGTCGCCGTGCCATCGTGCGCGCGCTTGCCGCGGCCGAACCCGGCGACCTGGTGCTCATCGCGGGCAAGGGCCATGAGGATTATCAACTTGTGGGCGACAAAGTGCTCGCCTTCGACGACCGCCTTGTCGCTGCCGAGGAGCTGCGTGCGCTGCTTGAGGCAGGGCATTGGCAGGCGTCTGCCGACGCAACGCAACGGCAGGGGCACACGAGGGCAGAGTATTTGCAGGGGGGCGCTGTGCGGAATATTCCGCGGAAAGCAGGTGATACCCCATGCGGCTGACCATAGCCCAGATCATTGAGTTCTCCCGCGCCCTGACCGTTGTACCGGCGCGCGACCAGCAGCAGGTCATACAACGGCTTACCTGGGATTCTCGCAATGTCCAACCCGACATGCTCTTTGTGGCGCTACCCGGTGAACGCGTCGACGGCAACGAGTTCATCGTCGAGGCCTTTGAGCGTGGGGCCGCAGTGGTTATCGCGTCGCGCCAGGTCACCGAGGCTGAGCGCCGCGTCGCGCAGCAGTACCGGGCGGCCTTGCTCTATGCCACCGACGCACAGCTTGCCCTGTGGCGCCTCGCATCGGCCTGGCGTGAGAGCCTGGACGCCAAGGTCATCGGCATAACCGGCTCAAGTGGCAAGACGAGCACGCGGGCGCTGGTGAGCGCGGTCCTGGAGCGTGCTTTCCTCACGGTCTCCTCCATCGGCAACCGCAACAACGAGATAGGGCTGCCAGCCACGGTGCTCTCCGCGTCGTCATCGACCGAGATGCTTGTCGTCGAGATGGCCATGCGGGGCCTTGGTCAGATAGAGGAGCTTGCAGCCATCGCCCGTCCCCACATCGGCGTCGTCACCAAGATCGGCCCCGTGCACCTCGAGCTTCTCGGCAGCAAGGATAACGTCGCCCGTGCCAAGGCCGAGATGATCAGCGCTCTGCCAGACGGCTCGGGCATTGCCATCCTCAACGGGGACGACCCCTACACCCCGCGCATCCGCGAGCTCGCCCGCACCTTTGAGCGGGAGATACGCGTCCTGCTTTTCGGCCTCGGCGCGCATAACGACATCCGTGCGGCCGCTTTGGATTTTGATGAGGAGGGCCAGCCGAGCTTCGATCTGTGGCTGCGCGATGGACAGCCGCGGCGCGTCCATCTCAAACTGCGGGGTGAGCACTCGGTATACAACGCCTTGGCGGCGGCCGCGACCGCTGTGAGCCTCGGTGTTGAGTCGCGCCATATCGTCGCGGCGCTTGAACAGGCCCAGCCCGCCCCGATGCGTCAGGTGTTCTCTGAGCTTGAGGACGGTAGTCTGCTCATCGACGACAGCTATAACGCGAACCCCGATTCGATGCGCGCGGCTCTTGAGATGCTTGGCCGTCTGCCAAACGACCGTCCCCATATTGCCGTCCTCGGCGACATGGGTGAGCTTGGTGTTGAGGCGGTCGATCTGCATGAGCGGATTGGGCGCACAGCCTTCCTCAACAACACAGACGTGCTGGTTACGGTGGGCGCGTTGGCGCGCTCTTACGCTCAGGGCGCCCTCGAGAGCGGCATGGGCGCTGAGCGCGTCATCATCTGTGCGGATAGTGAGGAGGCCCTCGCCGCGCTTGCCCTCTTGCGCGCGGACAAGCCGATCATGCTCGTAAAGGGGTCGCGCTTCATGGAGCTCGACCGTCTCGTCGCCCTCCTCAAGGAGAACGGCCAACCAAACGGCCAACCGTCCACACCCCCTGCGTCCGATGACGGGCGTCCCCCGATACCAGCGGAAGCGGAGGCCATCGGATGATAGGTTTTGCTGAGTACCCGACCTTCCAGGTCTTTTTGGCCATCTTTGTGTCCATGGCGATAACCATGGTTCTGTTGCCGGCGTGGATACGCGTACTGCGCTTCCGTCAGATAGGGCAGCAGATACGCGCCGATGGCCCTCAGCGCCACCTCGTCAAGCAGGGCACGCCGACCATGGGCGGCGCCATCATCCTCGTGTCGGTCATCATCACGGTGCTGCTGCTCTCCAAGTCCACCACGCAAACGAATATGCTTTCGCTACTGCTCATCTGTGGCGCGACCATGCTCACAGGGCTGATGGGTCTCGTCGACGACCTCTCCAAAGTGGTAAAGGAGCGCTCGCTCGGCTTGCGCCCCAACGCCAAGATGATCTGCCTCACGCTCATATCCGTGAGCTTCTGCCTTGCCGCCGTCAACTTTGTCGGTATCAAGCCGACCATTACCATACCCTTCCTGCCGGTCATCGACCTGGGCGTCCTCACAACGAGCATCCCCATAGCGGAGGGTGCGACCTTCGACATACCGTGGTTGTACGTCATCTTCGTCTTCTTGCTCATGGCGGGCATGTCCAACTCCGTCAACCTGACCGACGGGCTTGATGGGTTGGCAGGCGGCACCGTCATGATAGCGATGGTGGTCATGGCGGCCATCGCCTATCGTGCCGACCAGCTCAACACGGCGCTGTTCGCGGCGGCGGTTACGGGCGCCTGCATAGGCTTCCTCTGGTTTAACTCGCACCCGGCGTCCATCTTCATGGGCGACACGGGTTCGCTTGCCCTCGGCACTGCGTTCGCGGCCATTGCCGTTATGACAAAGGCCGAGGTCGTCTCGCTTGTCGTCGGCGGCATCTTCGTCATCGAGGCGCTCAGCGTTATGATCCAGGTCGGCTACTTCAAGCTCACGCGCAAACGCGTGTTCCTCATGGCTCCCCTCCATCACCACTTCGAGCAGAAAGGCTGGTCGGAGACCAAAGTGGTCATCCGCTTCTGGATAATCACCGCCCTTTTGGCTTGCATAGGCTTTGCCCTGTTCTTCTACCAGAATCTACGGGAGATAGCAGCCTCACTAGCCCAATAACCGTGCGTCGCGCACTACGTGCGCTCCAGACGCGGGCCGCGGTAAGCGTGCGTCGTGCACTACGTGCACTCTTTATGCGTCGTTCGCTATCGTGTGTGATGGGACCCCAGGACAAGCCCAGACGAGTAAAATCCGTCCGTCATTCTGGGTTTATCCCAGAATCCACCCGGCGGCGATAGCCGCCGGATACACAAAGAGCGCGCAGCGCGACACACGATTTGCTACACTGGGTTTCTGCAATTTTACGGACCCTCCGACCCCAAGGATGGAATATGGCGCTCTCTATCGGCATCGTTGGTCTGCCCAACGTGGGCAAATCGACCTTGTTCACCGCCCTCACCCGCAAAGGTGGGCTCGCGGCCAACTACCCCTTTGCGACCATCGAGCCCAACGTGGGCGTCGTCGAGGTGCCCGACGCACGGCTGCAAAAGCTGGCCGCCATCGTCCATCCCGGGCGCATCGTCCCGGCTACCGTGGAGTTCGTCGACATCGCGGGCCTCGTCAAAGGCGCTAATGAGGGCGAGGGCCTCGGCAACCAGTTCCTTGCGAACATCCGCGAGACGGACGCCATCGCCGAAGTCGTGCGCTACTTCTCAGACGCTGATGTGGTACACGTTGAGGGCGCGGCCGACGCTGAACGCGACAGCGAGATCATCAAGACGGAGCTGATACTCGCCGACCTCGGCACCATCGAGCGGGCCCTGCCCCGCCTGGAGAAGGAGGCCCGGCGCGACAAGGCGCTTGCGGCAAAGGTTGAGCTGGTGCAGCGCCTCCAGGAGTGGATGAACGAGGGTCACCGCGCGCTCAACTTCACCATGACCGACGAGGAGCGTGCCTTAATCTACGACCTGCACCTCCTCACGATGAAGCCGCTGCTGTACGTGGCAAACGTCGACGAGGACGCGGCAGCCGCCGAGCTTGAGCCGATAGACGGCGTGCGCCCCATCCCCATCAGCGCCAAGGTCGAGTCCGAGATCATCGAGATGGACGAGGACGAAGCCGCCGAGTACCTTGCGATGATGGGCCTGGAGCAGTCGGGCCTGGAGCGGCTTGTGCGGGCGGCCTACCGGCTGCTTGGCCTGCAATCCTTCTTCACCGCGGGGGAGATGGAGGTGCGGGCCTGGACCATCCCCATCGGTGCCAAGGCGCCGCAGGCGGCGGGGGTCATCCACACCGATTTTGAGCGCGGTTTCATCAAAGCGGAGACCGTAAGTTATAATGATTACCTTGAGTACGGCGGCGAGGCTGGCTGCCGCGCAGCGGGGAAGCTGCGCCAAGAGGGCAAGGACTACGTTGTGCAGGACGGAGATGTTATGCACTTCAAGTTCAACGTGTGAGTGTCGCCCGCTATTGTCGGACTTTCGGAACACGTCCGAGGACACGCTTGTTCCGACAAACCAGCGCGGGTAGCAGCGAGCGGCTCATCAAAAACGCACAGCGCGATACTTTGATGAGTGACAGATGATGGAGGAGATGGGTTTTCGCACTAACGGGATGGGTTGAGGTGTGAGCTGATTGCGGTCTGGGAACCATAGGACAAGAGTGAACGCGGCATCGGGGGGAGCCAGAACAGTGCGTGTCGGTAGGCATGCGCGGCCCGCTGACGCGCCCGCCACGCGCTCGGCGCCATCGCGCTCGCGCTCGGCCTCGGTTACACCGCGTCCGGTCTCTGCCACGCGCTCGACTTCTTCCGCCGCGCCACGTTCAACCTCTGTCACGCCACGTCCTACCCCCACCGCCGCATCACGCTCAACCTCCGCGACCCCCACTCCGCAACCCCGCATCAGCATGCGTACAGCCTCCCCCTCTCCGCAACAGGAGCGCAAGCGCGCTCATCATTCCGCCGCGGGAAAGCGAGGGCAGGCGCGCCGTTTCGCTCGTCGGCAACCCAAGGTCCCGTTGCCCAAACCGATCCGACCGCCGATGGCGCTCACTTCGCCCAAGCGCGCGCACGTGCGCGCCCAAAACCCCCTTAATGCGCACTGGCGTCATCTGGTGGTGCTGCTCAGGGTCTCCGGCGTGCTGATCTTTGCCTTCATCGTGGTCATGGGGGCTCTCATTTGGCTGCGATCCAACGAGAGCAGCGTGTTTGCCCAGGCAAACGACGAGAGCGTTTCTGCCGACAGCGGTGGGGAAGGCCCCACCGAAAACGTCACCGTGCTTGCGGGGAATTCCGTGGAGCAGGTCATCCGTGCTGCCCTGCTCTCGGATGTGAACATCGTCTCACAAAGGGCCGGGGAGCTCGTTGCCGAGGTGAGGAAGGCGGCTTTGCGCGCCGCTGCTGGCTGGCGCGCTGCTGAGGGCGGCCGGTACTATTACCTTGAGGATGGCCGCAGAGCGACGGGCACCCTCACCCTCAATGGCGTGACTCTGAGCTTCGACGAGCAGGGCCTGTGGCTCTCATCCCGCCTGGACGTACCGTATATCTCACAGCTTCCCGACATGCCCTCCGGCTGCGAGATAGTCTCGCTTACCATGATGCTCAGCTACGCGGGCATCGATGTGAGCAAAGAGGAGCTTGCCGAGCGCATGCCCTATGCGGCCACGCCCGACGAAGGCTTCACGGGCAGCTTGTACGCTGATGGGGCGCTCAGCTACAGCGGGGTGATCTGGCCGACCGGTCTGCTTGAGTTGGCGCAGAGTTACCAACCGAGCGCGGTTGATCTTACAGGGGCGTCGTGGGAGGCGCTGCAGGGCTCTATCGACGAGGGCAAGCCGGTCTGCGTATGGCTTACCAGCGACGGGCTCGACCACACCGTGCTGCTCACCGGCTACAGCGCCACCACGGTCTGGGTGAACGACCCGCTTGCGAACAAGGACATCGAGCTTAACCTCGCCGCCTTCCAAGCCGCCTGGGAGCGCAACGCCTACCGCGCCCTCTCATACTGACCTCGTTGTTACCCTCGGTCCCTTCTTCGTCACCCCGCGCCTTGCGCGGGAATCTTTGGCTGCGCCAGCAGCCAATCCCAACACTAAGAACGCACTAAGAACGCGCGTAGCGCCCTCGTGAGGCTTCTCGCCAGCCCAACGGCTCACCTGTGCTATCATTGTTCAGCTATGCGTAAAAAACTCCAACAGATAATCGATGCCTACGCCGAGCTTGAGTCCAAGCTTGGTGACCCTGCTGTGCTCGCGGACCAAAAGGAGTACACCCGGCTGGCAAAGGAGCACTCATCCCAGGCCGACCTCGTGCGCCAGGCGCGCGCCTATGTGAGTGCCAGCGACCAGCTGGACGAGGCGCGGGAGCTGTTGCGCTCCGAGAGCGACGCCGAGATGAAGGATTTCGCCCAGCAGGAGATAGCCGAGCTGAGCACGCAGTTAGTGGAGCTTGAGGACAGCATCAAGGTAATGCTCGTGCCGGGCGACCCCAACGACGAGAAGGACATCATCGTTGAGATACGCGCTGGCGCGGGCGGCGATGAGGCCGCCATCTTCGCAGGTGACCTCTACCGCATGTACGCGCGTTTTGCCGATGAGAAGGGGTGGAAGGTCGAGCAGCTCGACTCCTCAACCTCAGAGGCGGGCGGCTTTAAGGAAGTCGAGTTTAAGGTCACGGGCGACAAGGTCTACTCCGTTATGAAGTTTGAGAGCGGCGTGCACCGCGTGCAGCGCGTGCCGAAGACCGAGAGCCAGGGCCGCAT
>JAITEK010000010.1 GCA_031282085.1 Coriobacteriales bacterium | reverse complement strand
GAACCCTCGCAGAGCGCCGGGCAGATGCGCCCCGTGAACTCGGGGAAGGGGTTGGTGCGCCGCAGCCGCTCATAGGCCTCATCGAACAGGCCGCGGTATATCAGGTCGTTGATCTCGGGGATGAGGTTTGAGAGCGGACAGCCGATGGAGGCGCCGTCGACGCTCATGCCCGCATGGCAGAATGACACGCCGCAGTCCATGCAGCGCGCAGCCTGCTCACGCAACACCGTGACAGGTTGTAGCTCGTGGAACTCATCAAAATCCTGTATGCGCTCGCGTATGGGGCGATTGGTCGCCTCGGCCCGCTCGAACTCGAGAAACCCGGTTTGTTTATCCTTCAGCATTACCTCTCCTGCCATGCATTCTCCTTGCGAGTGGCTAAACGGCCACGAGTTAATTATATCGGTTTTGCGCTCAGGCAAGCCCCACGGGGGTGAAGGCGGTACCGGTTATCAGCTCAAAGGCTTGGATGTACTTTGCGGAGGTCGCCTCTATCACGTCGCGCGGGAGGCGGGGCGGGGCGCCCCGGCCGTCCCAGTTCGCGGTGAGCCAGTCGCGCACATACTGCTTGTCAAAGCTCGCCTGGCTCCTGCCGGGCTGGTAGGCGTCGAGCGGCCAGAAGCGCGAGGAGTCCGGCGTGAGCACCTCGTCGGCGAGCACCACCTCACCTGCCGCATCGCCCGCCTCTCCTCCCCCCAGGCGCCCGAGCTCAAACTTGGTGTCCGCGATGATGATGCCCCGCTCCTGCGCAAAGTCACGCGCGCGCTCATAGACTACAAGCGAACGCTCCCGCAGCAGGGCGGCGTCGGCGGCGCCGAGCAACTCCTTGGTGTAGGCAAAGCTCACGTTCTCATCGTGCTCGCCTAGTTCCGCCTTGGTGGAGGGCGTGTAGAGCGGCCGCTCGAGTCGGCTGGAGTTCACCAGCCCCGCGGGCAGCTCAATGCCGCAGACCGTTTGCTGCCGCTCGTACTCCTTGAGCCCACTGCCGGCGAGATACCCGCGAACGATGCACTCCACGGGAAACATCCGCGCCTTCTTCACCAGCATGAAGCGCCCGGCCAACTCCGCGGCAAACGGGGCAAAGCGCTCGGGGAGGTCGGCAACATCGGCGCTGATGAGGTGGTTCGGCGTCACATCTGCCAGCAGCTCGAACCAAAACAGCGACAGGCGCGTGAGTATCTCCCCTTTGTAGGGGATGGTGTCCTCAAGCACATAATCAAACGCGGAGATACGGTCCGTGGCAACAAACAGCAAACGGTCGCCCAGATCATAAAGGTCGCGGACCTTTCCGTGTGCGTCCGGTTGTATCTCATCTCGCAGCGCCATTACTCACTCCTTTTGTCGTATGCGTTTATCCTCAAAAGATTATACCGGTATCGGCGGGCGCGCAGGCGTCCTTACGGTCGTATCCACGCGACAGCTTCGCCGGGCGGATAGAGGGGCAGACTCAGCGTGAATGTTGTGCCGATGCCCTGCTCGCTCTCTACGCTGATTATGCCCCGATGCCGCGAGGCTATCTCCTTGACCAGCGCCAGCCCGACCCCCAGGCCGCCGCTTTCCCGATCCCGACTCGTCTCCGCCCGCCAAAAGCGCGAGAACACATGCGGAATATCCTCGGTTGCGATGCCAACGCCCGTGTCGCTTACAAAAACCTGGGCGAGGTTGCGCTGGGAGCGGACCTGGATGTTGATGCGTCCGCCCGGGGGCGTGTAGCGGACCGCGTTGGACAGCAGGTTGGAGATTGCCTGCCGCAACAGGTCGGCGTCCCCTCGCACCATGACGCCCGGTTCTATATCGTGGCTGATGAGGAGCCCCGCGTCCTCAACGAACATCTCGTGCGCGACGATCAGATCCTCAACCAGCATACTCAGGTCGATACTGCCTATCTGCAGCGCCGTTCGGCCGCTCTCGAGACGCGAGAGCTGCAACTGCACGTCAACGAGCCGCCCAAGCCGAATGACCTCAGAATTGAGCGTGGCGAGCCGTGCGGCGTCCACAGGCAGGACCCCGTCTATCATCGCCTCGATGGTTGCCTGCATCGCCATGAGTGGCGTGCGCAACTCGTGGGCCACGTCGGTGGTGAGTTGGCGCTCGAGCCTCTTGTTTGCCTCGATGGCGTCGATCATCTCGTCGAGCGCCCGCCCCAATCGCGACAGCTCGTCGCGGCCCTCCATGTGCGTACGCGCGGCGAGGTTACCGGAACGCACCTCATTGGAGACTGCAGTGATGCGCGAGAGCGGCCGCGTGAAAGCGCGCGCGAAATACACCCCGAAAAGCCCCGCAAAGATTATCGCTATGAGGCTGGCGGTGAGCAGCGCGATATAGGTGTCGAGCTGGATGTCGCCGCCGGTACGCGAGGGCGCCACGTCAACGAACGCGTAGGTGTAGACCGTGCCCACCTGGGCGCCGTCAACAACGATGGGAGCGGAGCTTTTCCGCTCGGCTGGTATGTCCTCAACGGTTTGCCAGAGGGAACTCGTGGGGCGCTTGTTGTAGACAACGCTGCCATCCGTGGCTATGACCTCGATGCCTACCCCCGAGGCAAGCTCGCTGATGCTGGGCAGCACCTCAACAGTGTCCTCTGTCCAGCCGCCAGCCATCTGGTAGCGTTGCGCGAGGATCTCAGCGGTCGCCTGAGCAGTGGAGCCGCGCTGGCCGCTGGCCTCCTCCTGGAACCGCTGCTCCCAGGTGATGGCCAACAGAGTAAGCGCGATAAGCGCGGTCATAAGCGCGACGAACATAAAGGTGAGCGTTGAGCGCACCGTATAGGACCCCGTGCGAAAGCGCCTGAACGACCTCCGTGGCTTTGTGACCGGAGTCGTCATGGGAGCGGCTTATTTCCACTCAGCCGGGTTGCCGAAGCGATACCCCACTCCGTGCACCGTAAAGAGCCACCGCGGGTCGCGGGAGTCCTCGCCCAACTTTGAGCGGAGGTTCTTGACATGGCTGTCGATGGTGCGCTCGTAACCCTCAAAATCGTAGCCGAGCACCGTGCCCACCAACTCATTGCGCGTATAGACGCGCCCCGGGTGCTGGCCCAAGGTCAACAGCAGTTTGAATTCGCTGGCCGTGAGCTCAAGCGGCCGCCCGTCAACCGTTACATGCCGCGCGGGGATGTCGATGATCAGGGAGCCGAACTCAAGGATCTCCTCCCGTGGCTTCTCGGTGACCTGGACGCGACGGAACAGCGCCTTGACGCGCGCCACCAATTCGCGCGGTGAGAAGGGTTTTACGAGGTAATCGTCTGCGCCAAGCTCCAAGCCAGCGATGCGATCCTCGATCTCGCCCTTGGCCGTGAGCATGATGATGGGGATGGCCGAACTGCTGCGAACCACCTGGCAGACCTTCTCGCCAGGGACCCGGGGGAGCATCAGGTCGAGCACTATCAGGTCATAGCCTCCACGAGCGAACTCATCGAGCGCCTCCTGCCCGTCTACAACCGAAGTTACCGAATAACCTTCTTTTGCCAAATAGGCCGCAACTGCCTCTCGGATGGCCTTCTCGTCCTCGACGAGAAGGATCCGCCGTGTCTCGCTTCCCATTTTTGCCCCGCTCCTTTCCCATAAGAGCCTCTTGATAGGGAATATCTATTCGCAGACCTTGTTGCCAAACGTCCCCTTGCTGGCCTGTATCTGTTCTTCTGCAATACTACCACGTAAAACAGGTGCTGGGCTATGGCCGGCACCTTCTTGGACCGAATAAACTGTGGTCGGCATTTTGCGACGCTCACCGGCACCCCGTCGGCGCCCCGTCGGCGCTCTCTCAGGCAAAAACGCGAACCGTCGTCGCCTCTCCAACGCTGCCGTCCTCGGACAGACGCACAGAAGACGTAACGACCTTGTCCTGGACGCCCCAGCCAACAAGCGCCTCGCCGAACTTGGGGCTGAGCGGGGGGGACTCGATGACAAAGGACTTCTTCTGCACGAGGTCGAAGCCCACGATATTGGCGGTCGACTGGATGACCAGACAATCCCCAAAGCGAACGGCGGGGCAGACCGGAGTCCTGCCCACCCGCAGGTAGGTGCCGTCCTCAAGTTCCAGGTACATGCCGAACTTCGACAGCCCTTCCGCGTAGCTGTAGTCGCCTTCTATGCTGAAGAAGAACGTGCCGTTTGCGTAGAGGGCGTCCGCGACCTTAACGGACTGCGGCAATATCCGAAAATCCACCAGCTTGTCACTCGCGCAATCAAGCGCCGTCAGTTGGTAGTAGATGTTCCCCGTGTCAACGCGCGGGACAAAGGTCACGATTCCGTTGCTGACCAACGGATTGGTTATCATCCGGCCGTGGGAAGCGAGCACCGTGTACGGCTCACCTGTATAGGGCGCCCCGTCCCGTTCAAGAGAAAGCGCCCGGAACAGGGAGTCCTGCTGATTGGCCGGGCCGGTCGCAACGGGCATGACCGTCCAGTAGAGTTTCTGCGGTGCGACGGCGAGCATCGGCGGCTCATAGTCGGCGTCGCCCTCCTCTACCAGGCGCGGCTCTCCCACCGTGACGCTTGCCGTTATCGCCTCGCCCTCCGCGGCCTCCGCGGCCTCGCCCTCCGCAGCAGACGCAGCCGGCGCCGCGGAACTCACTATGCCGCCCAGAGACGCGACGTAGGTGCTCCAGTGATGGTTGCCCAGGTCGAACTCAACCCAGATAAGCGCGTTTTGGCTGGCCCGCGCGTCGTAGAGCACCACGTTCTTGCTCGTGCCGACCGGGCCGCTGAGCACCGAGGCCAGCACGCCGGTCGCGAGGTTGAGCATGCCTATCGCCCGTAGACTCTTGCCCGTCTCCCCAGGGAGCAGCACCAGCGCAAAGGACGAATCCATCTGGTAAACGAGGCTACCCAGCGGCAGATCGAGGGTCGTCTGGAGTTTGAGGTAGTCCTCAAACGGCATACGCTCAAAATCCGTGGCGTCGGTCACCTGGTCGGCGCTCACTTTGAGGGTGTCGATGTCCTTGTCGTTGGAGGCCTTGGTGACCAGGTCCTCGGAATGCTGGTCTTCTGAGGGCGCGCAGCCACTCAACACACCTGCACTTCCCGTGGCGAACACGGCGGCGCCCACACCGAGCGCGCCGGCCACAAAGCCGCGACGCGTGAGGGGCCTGCGCGCAAGGGATGCCTCCGATTGCTCTGTCTGCTCCGTACCAGTCACATCGATTCCTGTCGGTTACTCCTGTTGTCCTTGATATGGTACAGTAAGCGTAGCCTCAATGGGCGAAGCGTTACAGAACAGATGGACCGAATCGGGAAGTGTAGGCCATGGCAAAACGCATCATAACAATCAGCAGGCAGTACGGCAGCGGGGGGCGTGAGATCGGAGAACGCGTCGCCAAACAGCTGGACTATGCCTACTACGACGGAGAGCTCATCAAACGCGCCGCTCAGGAGGGTGGTTTTGATGAGGAACTGGTGAAGGAGGGCAGCGAAGGGGTCTTGGGTAGACTCTCGAGCCTGTTGTCCTACGCGAACACCGTCGTCGGCAAGGATGAGGACACGCTGCCTCTGCCCGACCGGATGTTCCTCGTGCAATCACGCATCATCAAGCAGATCGCTGAGGAGGGGCCGTGTGTTATCATCGGCCACAGCGCCGACTACTTCCTGGCGGATTATCCCGATTTGCTCAACGTCTACATACACTCACAGTGGGACGCCCGCGTTGCCCGCGTTATGCAGCGCAACGGCCTCAACGAGCACGACGCCGTCGCCCGTATCAAGAAGATAGACCACCGGCGCGCCGTATTCTACGAGCAGCATACCGGCCTGCGCTGGGGCACGGCGAGCAACTACCACCTCGCGCTTTCCAGCTCATACTTCGGCATAGAAGGCGCCGTTAACCTCATCACCACGGTTGCACAGGGAGACTGAACGCTCACGTGCGCAGCACGCGACACGCGATTGCTACAGCGCGCGGGCGCCGATGTCACGGCGATACCAGGCGCCCTCAAAGCTGATGAACCCGCAGGCCTCGTAGGCTCGCTCGCGTGCCTGCGCAAAACTGACGCCGAGGGCCGTGACGTTGAGGACGCGGCCACCGTTCGTTACCAGCGTGCCGTCCTGCGCGCGCTTGGTGCCCGCGTGGTAGACCTTCACGCCCGCAACGGCCTCAGCGGCCTCAATGCCTGAGATGGGCTTGCCCTTCTCGTAATCACCCGGATAGCCCGCGCTTGCGAGCACAACGCTCACCGCCCAGCCATCGTCCCACTCAAGCTCCACGGAGGAGAGGTCGCCGCGGGCAACCGCGAGCATGACCTCAAGCAAATCGCTTTTGAGGCGCGGCAGCAGCACCTGGGTCTCCGGGTCGCCAAAACGCGCGTTGAACTCCAGTACGCGAGGGCCTGTCGGCGTGAGCATGAAGCCGCCGTACAGCACGCCGCGGTAGTCGATTCCCTCAGCGGCAAGGCCCGTAACGGTACGCTCCATGTAGGAGAGCATGAGCGCGTACTCCTCGTCCGTTACAAGGGGTACGGGCGAATAGACGCCCATGCCGCCGGTGTTGGGGCCCGTGTCGCCCTCACCGGCACGCTTGTGGTCCTGGGCGGGCGCCATCGGCAGCACGCGCGTGCCGTCCGTAAAGACGAGAAGCGAACACTCCGGGCCCGTCATGCACTCCTCGATGACCACAGTCGTACCCGCCTCGCCGAAGCGCCCCGCAAAGCACTCGCGCACGGCCTGCTCGGCCTCCTCAAGGGTCGCAGCCACTGTTACGCCCTTGCCAGCGGCCAGGCCGTCGGCCTTCACCACGATGGGCGCACTTTGCTTTTGGAGGTAGGTGAGGGCGTCCTCAACATCTGTAAAGGCGCCAAAGGTCGCAGTGGGGATGCTGTGGCGCTCCATGAACTCCTTGCTGAACTGCTTGCTGCCCTCCATGCGCGCGCCGCTTGCCCCCGGGCCAAAGCACAGGATACCCGCCTCGCGTACCACGTCGGCCACACCGGCAACCAGCGGGGCCTCCGGGCCGACAACCACCAGCTCAACATCGTTGCTCCGTGCGAAGGCGACCACGGCTTGCGCGTCGAGGGCGTCAAGGACGACGTTGCGCGCACCCGGCGCCTCGCCGCCGTTGCCCGGCGCCACAAAGATGCTGCCGGCGAGCGGCGAGGCCGCCAACGCACAAACGATGGCATGCTCCCTGCCGCCACTACCCAGTACCAGGATGTTCATTGGCCGTCCTTTCTCCGTGCGTCGCGCTGTCGCGCATTCGTGTGTACGTCCGGGCGTGCGTCATACAACTGTCCGTCACCCTGGGTTTATCCCAGGGTCCAACCGGGCGCGATAGCGACCGGACTTGCTACACATCGCGGGACGCGCAGCGTCCTCGTGACACTATCGTGTGTCGCGCTGCGCGCTCTCTATGCGTCGCACGCTGTCGCGTGCGACTGGATTCTGGGACAAGCCCAGAATGACGCGGGCGGGCGTCAGCGTCGTAGTGCCTCGGCTATTGCCGGGGTATCGAGAGTATAGCGCTGTTGGGAGGGCAGCGCGGTGAGAAACGCGCGGCCGTACCATTTGGTGAGCAGACGAGAGTCGGCCAGTATGAGCGAGCCGCTGTCCGTTGAGGAGCGGATGAGCCGCCCCGCCGCTTGTTTGAGGTCGATGATGGCCTCCGGCAAAGCGTAGGCCTTCCAGACGTTCGACTCCCTCAAACCGCGCTCCAGCATCAAGGGGTCGTTCGGCTTACCAAAGGGCAGTTTGGGGATAATCACGCAACGCAGCGTGTCGCCCGGCGCGTCAAAGCCCTCCCAAAAGGAGCGCAGAGCGAACAGGCTCAACGCCTCGTTCTCCAAAAACTCGTCGCGCAGGCGCTTGGCAGAGAAGCCCCGGGTCTGGCAGCGCAGAGTAACGCCCTCGGCAGCCAGCGGGTCTTTGAGGCGCCCGTACATATCCTCCATGTCGCGGCGGTTGGTAAAGAGCGTAAGCGTGCTGCCGCCGAGCGCCAGATGCACCGAGAGGATGAGTTTCTCAAGGGCGTCGCGATAGCCCACACTGGCGGGCGCGGGCATATCCGTTGGCAGGTAGATGGCCATGTTATGTTCAAAATCATAGCTTGAGGCAAAGGGGACTGCCCGCCATAGCTCAGGCTCAAGGCGGCTGAGGCCCGCGCCGCGCGCGAAATAGCCAAAGTCCTCGCCCGCCGCCAGGGTTGCCGAGGTAAAGATAACACTCATCGTCTCGGGGTAGAGCTGCTCGGCCAGCACCTCGCCGATGTCGAGCCGGGCGGCGATGAGCCGGTCATAGGGGCTGTCGGCGCGCCTGTCCAGCTCCGCATAGTAGACGTAGTCTGTGTTGCTGCCGTCGAGTATGAGGATGAGCGCGTCCAGCGCGCCTTTGAGCTCGGCGGCAAGACCTGCGAGGTCGCCCTGCGCCTCAAGCAGCTCCTCAAACTGCGCGCTGTAGCTCACGATGTCGCGACAGGACTGCCAGAGCTTCTCAACACGGGCGGTCAGCGACGAGCCAACGGAGGCTAGTGCGGCCCACGGCACGCTCTCACGCAGGCGCGCGTCTACCCAAAGCTCAACCTGGTTGTAGCTGCTCTGCTCGGCAAGCACGCACAGGTCCTTTATCTGGGAGAAAAACGACTCCGCGATGGCGCTCACCGCGCGCGCCTCCTCCTGCGTCTCGGCTATGCGCCCCAGCAGGGGGCCGGCGCCGTCGAGTGGGGTTGCCGTACGTTGCAGCACCGAGAGAGCGCCTGCTGAGCTGAGCAGTCCGTTGAGGGTCTGCCGTAGCAGGCGCGGCTCAAGGGCGCAACTCAGCTGATGACGCGCCTCAACCTCCATGCCGTGCGCCTCGTCGATAACCCATTGGCGAATGGGCGGCAGGATGCTACCCTCGGTGCCCATGTCGCAAAACAGCAGCGCGTGGTTGGTGAGCACGATGTCTGCCTTGCGGGCCGCACGGCGCGCACCGTGAAGCAGGCAGTGATGATAGTAGCGACAGCGGTGGCGCAGGCAGTCGTCGGCACTGGCGCAGACCTCAAAGCGCGGCAACTCCCGCCAGTGCAGCACAAGCGGGTCGAGGTCTCCCCGCCCACTCTGGCAGACAAAGGACAGCAGCATCGCCACCATCACCACAGGAGACGTGCTCTCAAACTGCCGCTCCTCCCGCGTGAGGTTCATGAGCTTCCTCAGGCAGGGGTAGTGGTCGTAGCCCTTGAGGGCAACATAGCTCACGCCCTCGGGCAAGGCGGCGTTAAGGCGGGGCAGCTCGTGGTACATGAGCTGGTCGAGCAGGGCGTTTGTCTTGGTTGCAACGCCGCAGGTCACCTGGTTGCGCAGGGCAAACAGGGCAAACGGCAGCAGGTAGGCCATCGATTTGCCCACGCCGGTGCCCGCCTCGATGACTCGATGGGTCTGCGTGTTCAGCGCGTCGGCTATCTCCGTAGCCATGAGGAGCTGCTCGGTGCGCTGCTCGTAGCCCCCATACATCTGTGCGAGCAGACCGCCGGGGGCAAAGGCCTCCTCAAGCTCATCGGTCTCAAGAGGTGCGAGGGTGAGCATGCCGCCCACAAGCTCCTC
>JAITEK010000094.1 GCA_031282085.1 Coriobacteriales bacterium | reverse complement strand
TTCTTGCCGAAGCTGATGCGCTCGTCGTTTATGACGACGGCGGGGACGCTCATGATACTCCACTGGTTCTTGAACGCGGGGAAGTGCGTCACGTCGATCATCTCTGCCGTGATGTGGGGGTTGCGCAGAGCCATGAGCTGGGTAGCGGCCACTACGTCGGGGCAGAGCGTGCAGGACAGCGAGACGCCGACCTTGATGTTGACGGGACGTTCCTGCGCGGCGATACGCTCGGTCAGAGACTCGTCGATGGTTTGGCCTGGCCCGGCCGCGTTGTAGAGCGCGAGCATGAAGGAGTTGATCTCGTGACCGGAGGGCACGCCGTGGAAGCGGACGCCCAGCGGACGCCCGTCCTTATCCGTAAGCGCAAAGGCGGGCAGCAACTCCAGGCCCAGCTCCTCCTCGCGCGCAGGGTCCTTGCCCTTGCGCAGGAAGCTGACTTTGACCTTGTCCGTCAGCCGTGCGAACTCAGAGAGGAAGGCGCGCACCTCTTTGTCCAGGCTGTGCTCCCCGTCAAAGACGGCGACGATGCCGATCTCCTCGGTGAGGTGCTCGAGGATGGGGGCGAGCTGCTCAACAAGGTCGTCGTCGAAGAAGGTGGGGACAACATCTGAGGCCGCCACTTCCTCGGCGGACAGGGCGCAGGTGCCGGTGCCGGCGCTCGGAGGAGTCAAGGCGGCAGCCGGAGCGCCGGCCTCCTCCCGCGCAGGCGGGGCGGGCGGTTCGGCACCCAGCTCGGGTAGACCGTGCTTCGCGCGCACCGTCTCAACATATTTTTCGGCGTTCGTCGCGGCGATGGCGCCGTCGGAGACGGCGGTTACGAGTTGGCGCAGCTCCTTGGGGCGCACGTCGCCGGCCGCGTATACGCCGTCGACGTTGGTGCGCATGCCCTCGTCGGTGAGGATGTATCCGCGCTCGTCGAGACGCAGGGCATTGGCGTACTCGGCGCTCTGAGGGATGTAGCCCGCGAAGACGAACACGCCGAAGCTCTCATTGGCCGAGGCGACGTCATAACGCCAGCTCTCGTTGGTGCTGTTGTTGACGAATTGCGCGTAACGCAGGACCGGATCGCCGCCCACCTCAATCAGTTCGGTGTTGAAGTGCACCTCAACGCGCGGGTGCTCAAACACCTTCTCCGCCACGCGGCGGGGCACCGTGAGCTTGTCGCCGCGCACGATGAGCGTGACCTTGCGGGCGTAGCGCGTGAGGAACAGCGCCTCCTCGGTCGCGGCGAGGCCGCCGCCCACCACAAAGACGTCCATGCCGGTGAAGAACTCGCCATCGCAGGTGGCGCAGTAGCCAACGCCGCGGCCGCGGAACTCATCCTCACCCGTAAAGCCGAGTGTCCGCGGCTCGGCGCCGCTCGCCACGATGACCGCCAGGGCCTCGCAGCTACCGTCGACCGTGTTCACGCGTTTGATGTCGCCGGAGAAATCCACGCTCTCAACGATGCCCTCGATAAAACTGGTCCCAAAGCTCTCCGCCTGCCTGCGCATGGTCTGCGTGAGCGCCTCGCCGGAGACGCGCGGGATGCCGGGATAGTTCTCGACCTCGCTGGTTATCTTGATCTGGCCACCGACGCGGTCGCGCTCGATGACGAGGGTGTTGAGTTTGGCCCGCCCTGCGTAGATGGCGGCGCTCAGGCCGGCGCTACCAGCGCCGATGATGATGAGGTCGTAAAGGGCTCCCATGATGACTGTCTCCGGTTCTGGGGTCGTACCAAAAGCCCGCCCGTGCGGACGGACTTTTGGTACAACTCCTTCGGTGGTTTTACGTGCGGTTTGTTGGTTAAACGGTGCTTCTTACAGCTTGCCGACCAGATCGAGGCTGGGCTTGAGGGTCTCGGCACCCGGACGCCACTTCGCGGGGCAGACCTGGTCGCCGTGTTCGGCCACAAACTGGGCCGCTTGCACCTTGCGCAGAAGCTCGCTGGCCTCACGCCCGATGTTGTTGGAGTTAACCTCGTAGCTCACGATCTTACCCTCGGGGTTGACGACAAAGCTCCCGCGCAGAGCCAGGCCCTCCTCCTCGATATAGACCTCAAAGTCCTTGGCAAGCGCTGCGGTGGGGTCGCCGAGCATCGTATACTGGATCTTCTTGATGGTGTCCGAGGCGTCGTGCCATGCCTTGTGCACAAAGTGGGTATCGGTTGAGACCGAGTAGATCTCGGCGCCGATCTTCTTGAACTCCTCATAGTTGTCCGCCAAATCGCCGAGCTCCGTGGGGCAGACGAAGGTGAAGTCGGCCGGGTAGAACACGAACACGCTCCATTTGCCCAGCAGATCAGCCTTGGTGACCTCTTTGAAGTCGCCGTTGACGAAGGCCTGTGCCGTAAAATCGCTTACTTCCTTACCGATGAGTGACATAATTACGTCCTTTCCTCTGGTTGTCGTACCTGCCTGTACTGCTTTATGAGAACGGCCTTGTGCCGTTGGCTCCTTACTGCGTCGTGCGGTCGTGCATCGGTCGTGCGTCGCCCGCTACGCACGCTCTCTATGCGTCGCCCGCTATCGCGTGCGACTGGATGCTGGGACAAGCCCAGCATGACGGGCGGCTGTGCGTTCGCTCGTCATCGTGTACAACTGGCTGCTGGCGTAAGCCCAGCATGACGGGCGGTTTGGTCCGTTCGCTCGTCATCGTGTGCAACCAGATGCTGGGACAGGCCCAGCATGACGGGCGGTTTTGTCCGTTCGCTCGTCATTCCGGGCTTGTCCCGGAATCCACCGCTCGCGTAAGCGAGCGATACGTCAGGAGCGCGCAGCGCGACACACCGTTACGTTACGCCCGCGCGCCCCGACACTGTGCGCACATGCCGCCGAACACCAGGCTGCGCTCCTCCACCCGTACGCCAGTGCTTGCCTCAACCGCCTGGTCGAGGCTGCGGATGAGCTCGGGCGCAATCCTATAGTCGGTGTCGAAGATACGCCCGCAAACGCTACACACCACATGAAAGTGCTCATAGGTGTTAGGGTCGAAGCGGTCCGGCTCACCCGTGAAGGATAGGCGCAAGACCTCCCCATCATCAGCCATTGAGCCAAGGTT
>JAITEK010000001.1 GCA_031282085.1 Coriobacteriales bacterium | reverse complement strand
GATCGCGGGGTTCCTGCGGCTGTCTTTGCCAAAAGGGGAGTATGTGCTCACGCATCAGGCGGCTGTGCCCATCGCCCTGCGCGAGGCGATGATCCGCGAGCTGCACGTATATGGCAAGGTTGCTCAGCTGCACCAAACGGGGGAGGGCGCCCAGCACCTCGGCCTCGGCAAGCGCCTCATCGAGGCGGCCTGCGACCAGGCGCGGGAGGCGGGCTTTGAGCGCATCAACGTCATAAGCTCCGTCGGCACGCGGGAGTACTACCGCGGCCTCGGCTTTGAGGACACCGCCCTCTACCAGCAACGTTCGCTCGTCTAGAGGGAGTGCCCCCGTTCTGTCCCCTCGTTCTGCTCGACCCTGACGTACTGCTTGATGTAATCCAGGACGTCCTGGCGGGAGTGAAAGCCGGTCTTGCGGTAGATGCGTTTGATGTGGGCATGCACCGTGCCCGGTGAGATATAGAGCGCCTCAGCGACCTTCTTCTGCTTGTGACCCATCGCAAACAGAACGAGGACGTCTATCTCGCGCTCAGAAAGCAGGAACTGCTCACCTATCTTGCGCACGCCCATGCGCAGGGGGAGGCGGCTCATCGATGAAGGCAAAGCGTCTGTGGCCGACTTCTGTTTGTGCTCAGGCAGGCCCTCCTCAATCGCCGCGCCCTGCCACGGCGCGCCCCTCTCATTCTGTAACCGGTTGAAGAACACCAAAAACACGATCTGTGCGGTGGTTAGCAAGATAAAACCCACCAGGGAGATAATCAGGACCGTGTTGTTGGAGACGAACGGCAGAGACAACAGGAAAAGACGCGCAAAGGCGCGTGCGAACAGCCACGTCACGCGTATCGGGAAGGCGTAGACGTACGGGTCGAAGCGGCCGAAGCAGTTCATGAACAGCGCGTAGAGGTAAAAGGCAAAAGCCGTCATGAAGGCGTTTGCCGTCGTGATGAAGATGGCCCCGATGTCCAGCATCCCCGGGAACACGGCATAGGAGACGAGGGCAAGGGAGATGAGTATCTGCAAAAACGCCCACATGGTCGCTATCAGCAACCAGGAGCGGCCGCGCAGCGCGATGAGTATGATGAACCCCTCGACGCCTATGGTGAGGAGTGCCTGGAGGAGCCGCGTTGTGTCCGTGAAGGCTATGGACTGCCCGGCAGGGTAGCCGCGCAAAAACCCCAGGCACAGGCCCGTCAGCGCAAACCCGACGAACATGACCACCAGGATCGGCCTGCTCTCCATCACCCTGCGCTCAAAGGCGAAGCCTCCGACCGATTGCATGCTTTGGAGGGACGCGGCGATGCGAGGTTGCCGACAGGCCCAAAGGCAGGGGTACTGCAAGAGGACGGCGAAAGCTGCCAACCCAAGTGCCTGCACTTCGGTGAGGTAGGTTGCGACGAGGGTGAGCGGCTCGCTTATCAACATCGCCGCGAATGCCGTGAGCACCACGAGTGGAGTGCTGCTCCCGAGGGTCTGGCGCACCCAGTAGAACATCGCCCCCGTACTGCCGACGATGTGCAGGATGTTGAAGACGGGGTACAGGGAGTGCGGCGGCGCTTTGCTGAGATTGAGCAGGATAAGGCCAAGCAGGGTCAGCCCTTGCAAGGCGACGGAAGCGATCATGAGGCATGAGAGCGCCTTGTCCGGCAGTTTGGCCTGCCGCAGCGCCAGGAGAAGTATCGGCAGCGCCAGCAGGGAAAGCCCCGCCAGGTTGCTGCCGTCTGTGATGAGGTTCACGTCGGTATAGCGGTAGCTGCCGTAGTTCGCGACGATGCTGCCAAAGCGCATGAGGGCAAGCCCGCAGATAAGCGGCGCCAGACCCCGATAGTCCGAAAGCCTGTTGGACGTCATGTTCTTGATTTACCCCCTGCCGTTATTTCAGCTCAAAGAGGGCTTTCGAGAGCTAAAGCCTGCATCATTCATGCACAAAACTCCTCTGGTCTGATCCCAGAAATCGCGAAGCATATTCTAAAGATAATGCCGGTATCGGAAATACCCTCTAAAAGGGTATTAAGTAGGTAGCGGAGCATATCATACTCAATGATACCAGATGGAAGCGTGAGGTACCGGGAGGAGTCATGGAGTTGCCAGCAGATACGGTCCGATTGGACGGCGAGGGCCCAGCGGCGCACGATGAGCAGCGCGAGGCGGAGGAGCCTGTGACCCAAGATGAGGTTGAGGGGGCGGCGGTTGTGGGCGAGGCGGGCGAGCTTGATGACCCGGGCGAGCCGGATGAATCGGACAGGCTTGCCGACCTACAGGCCATCGTCAATGAGGTTCGGCAGGCTTCGGCGAGTAGCGAGCTTTATGTATTCGGCGTCGAGATGGAGGACATCCGCATCCTGCACGGCAAGGAGCGCAGCTATCTGTACTCGACGCGCTTCATGTCCGACAATTATGCCAACTGGGCCTTTCTGGCGCTGGAGGACGATGCAGCGCGCACGCTCGTGGAGTGTGTTCGGGAAGAATCCCGCGTCTATCCGCGCCCGATGCTCGCCCGGTCTTTGGAGAACCCGCCGTTCAGCCTCAGCGCGCAAGCCGTGCAGGTCGCCTTTGAGGATGTTGCCGCCTCCGGCCTTTTTACCGACATCCAGTCGACCAGCGCGTCGAACGGGGATGTCTACTATTTCTCGACCGACTACCTAAGCCCGGCCTATGCGCGTTCGCTTGCCGAGTATTACTCGGTTGAGCTTCCGCTTGTGGACTGAGGGAGAAGACGCGATGGGCCATGCACGCAACATCTACAAGACGCCTGAGACCCGCCGGGTAATCCGGACGCGGGACGTTCATCAGACTCAGACCGAGATAGGCGTCGTCGGCTATTCGGAGCGGCTGCTCAGTATCGTAGCGAACTTCGAGAACGCAGGGGTGCCCGAGGGCTACAACGCCATCAGCAGCGTGGGGAAGTCTAAACGCGGCGTGGTTTCCGTGCGTTTATTCGCCGTGGCGGACTATGAGAGGGGACGCTTTCTGCGGGTCGGCTTCAGGGCTCACGGTTGTTTGGCCATGCTCGCGAGCGCCAGCGTGGCGGCAACGCTCATCGAGGGCAAGACTTTCACCGAGGCGCTGCGGATAGGCGCCGAGGACATCATCCGCGCGGTTGATGGCGTGCCGGCCGACAAGTCCTTTACGGTACACGTGGCCGCCGAGGCCATCCGTGCGCTGGTAGGGGACTGCCTCATCCGCGCCGAGGTCGGCCCAGATGAGCTGAGCACCCTGGTACCCTGCGACC
>JAITEK010000107.1 GCA_031282085.1 Coriobacteriales bacterium | reverse complement strand
TCTTGAGCCCTACGGAAACTACAAAGCGAAAATAGACTACCGGGTCCTCGATGCAGATGATGACGCAAGTACCGGCGCAAACGGCAAACTCATCCTCGTTACCGCCATCACGCCCACGCCGGCGGGGGAGGGCAAGACCACTACGACGGTTGGTTTGGCCGACGGGCTGAAGAAGATAGGCAAGAATGTGGTAGTCGCGCTACGTGAACCGTCGCTGGGGCCGGTTTTTGGCGTTAAGGGTGGCGCCGCAGGCGGTGGCTATGCCCAGGTTGTGCCCATGGAAGATATAAACCTGCACTTCACGGGCGACTTTCACGCGATTGGCGCTGCCAACAACCTGCTTGCGGCCATGCTCGACAACCACATTCATCAGGGCAATGAGTTAGATATCGACACGCGCAACATCACCTGGCGACGCTGCGTGGATATGAACGACCGTCAGCTGCGCTTTGTGGTTGACGGCCTCGGCGGCAAGACCAACGGCATCCCGCGCGAGGACGGCTACGACATCACCGTTGCCTCCGAGATCATGGCCATCTTTTGTCTGGCGACCTCCATCTCAGACCTCAAGGAGCGCCTTGCCCGTATTATCGTTGCCTACAACCGTGCGGGCGAGCCGGTTACCGCAGGCCAGCTCAAGGCCGAGGGCGCGATGTGTGCGCTTCTCAAAGACGCCCTTAAGCCCAACCTCGTACAGACGCTTGAGGGAACGCCAGCCTTTGTGCACGGCGGACCCTTTGCCAACATCGCCCACGGCTGCAACTCCATCATCGCCACACGCATGGCTTTGCGCTTGGGTGATTACACGGTAACGGAGGCAGGTTTTGGCGCCGACTTGGGCGCCGAGAAGTTCCTCGACATCAAGTGCCGCATCGCCGGGTTTAAGCCCGACGCGGTGGTGGTGGTTGCCACGGTGCGCGCACTCAAGCACCACGGCGGCGCACGCAAGGAGGACCTCACCACCGAGGACCTGGTCGCTCTTGAGGCCGGCCTGCCCAACCTGCTCCAGCACGTGGAGAACATGACCAAGCTTTACCACCTGCCCACGGTTGTTGCGATAAATGCCTTCCCCGCCGACACGCCCGCCGAGCTTGCTCTCGTTGAGCGCAAGTGCCGGGAGCTGGGCGTTAACGTGGCTCTTTCCGAGGTCTGGGCCAAGGGTGGCGAGGGCGGCGTGGCACTTGCCGAGGAGGTTGTCCGCCTTGTTGAGGCGCCTAATGAGTTTGAGTTCAGCTATGCCGATGAGCTGTCCCTTGTGGAGAAGCTTGAGGCCATCGCCACCAAGGTCTACCGTGCCGATGGGGTCGATCTCACGCCGCAGGCCCGCGAGCAGGCCCGCCTCCTGGAGTCTTTGGGCTTTGGGTCGCTGCCGGTCTGTGTGGCAAAGACGCAGTATTCCTTCTCGGATAACCCCACTCTGCTGGGTGCGCCAACGGGCTTTCGCGTTGCGGTACGCAGCCTCAAAGTCTCGGCCGGTGCGGGCTTTATCGTCGCGCTTACCGGGGACATAATGACGATGCCCGGCCTGCCCAAGGTGCCCGCCGCCGAGAAGATAGACGTAGACGCGACAGGGCGCATCTCGGGCCTGTTCTAGCCTGTTTGAGGGAGACGTGCGGTGGAAAAACTAACGGATGCGAGTTGCGAGGGTTTTATCGAGGCCCTTGCCTCCAAGGCGCCTGTCCCCGGCGGGGGAGGCGCCGCTGCGCTGGCTGGTGCCTTGGGCTGTGCGCTTGGCAATATGGTGGGCTCCCTCACCCTGGGCAAGGCTCGCTATGCTGAGGTGCAGGATGACATCATTGCGCTCAAAGCCCAGGCAGACGCCTTGCAAGCTGAGCTGCTTGCTCTGGTTGAGGAAGACGCCGAGGTGTTTGCGCCTTTAGCCCGAGCCTACGGCTTGCCTAAGGAAACCGAGGAGGAGCGGGCACACAAAACAGAGGTGATGGAGGAATGCCTGCGTGCCTGTTGCGACGTTCCGCTGCGCATCATGGAGAAGTGCGGCGAGGTGATAGCACTCCATGAGCAGTTTGCCGCCAAAGGCACCGCGCTTGCCATCAGCGATGTTGGCGTAGGCGTCGCGCTCGCAAAAGCCGCGCTGCAAGGGGCCAGCCTCAACGTGTTCATCAACACCGCAGCGATGACCGACCGCGCGCTCGCAGAGGAAAGCAGCCAGAGAGCCCAGACCCTGCTCGACGAGTACCTGCCGCGGGCCGACGCCCTGTACGCCAACGTGTTGGAAAGGCTCCGGTAATGACGCGTATCCTCAAGGGCCCCGCCGTCGCGCAGGCCATCAACACCCGTAGCACTGCGGCGGCCCTTGCCCTCAAAAAGCGGGGGATTGAGCCGCAGATAGCCATTGTCCGTGCTGGCGAGCGTGGCGACGCCCTCTCATATGAGCGAGGCGCCACCCGACGCGCCGAGGAGGTTGGTATCGCCGTGCGTCCTATCGTGCTGGACGAGACGGCCAGCCAGGCCGAACTCATCGCAACGGTGGAGAGCCTCAACGCCGATGCCAGCCTGCATGGCGTTTTGCTGCTGCGCCCGTTTCCCCTGCATATAGACGACGGGGCCGTGCGCAACGCATTGGCGGTCGCCAAGGACATCGATGGGATTACCGACGCTTCGGTAATAGGTGTATTCACGGGCAGAGGGCGCGGTTTTGCTCCCTGCACAGCGCAGGCATGCATGGAGATACTCGATTACTACGGGATAGATTGCGCAGGCAAGAACGCCGTGGTTGTTGGCCGCAGCCTCGTGGTGGGCAAGCCGGCCGCCATGATGCTGTTGGAGCGCAACGCGACGGTTACCATCGCACATTCACGTAGCACCGACCTGCCAGCCCTGGTGCGGCGCGCCGAGCTCGTCATCACCTGCGTAGGGCAGCCTCGCATGTTTGACGAGCATTACTTCTTACCCGGGCAGACAGTCATTGACGTGGGCATCAATGTCACTGCGGATGGCTCTTTGGTGGGGGACGTGGATTTTGAGGCAGTCGAAGGGATTGTTGAGGCCTTAAGCCCCGTTCCAGGAGGCGTGGGCAGCGTGACCACCGGCGTTCTACTCAAACACGTGATAGAGGCCGCCGAGAGGGCTATGCGCCCCGTGCCTTAACGACTACCTCGCCGCCGCCGCTTGCGACCTGCTCGTCATCCTTATAGATGACTACCTCGAACTCGACAAGGCCATTGTAGGGATTGCGTCTTTTTAGCTGACGAACACTCACCGTGCCGTGCAGGCGGTCACCGGCATAGCTGGGTTTCTGCCACTCCATATGGTTAGAGGCTCCCGCGACAAGCTCGGCGCCAAACGGGTCGCCGTTCTTTATAAACGAGGTCCAAGCGAGCATAAACGTCATAACCCCGGAGGCGATAAGACCGCCAAAGCGCGTAGTCTTTGCGTAATCCTCATCGATATGGATAGGCAGCGGGTCATAGTCCCGCGCAAAACCGAGTATCTGCTCCTTCGTGATAGAGAAGGGAGGTATCTCAAACCGCTGTCCAACAACAAACTCCTCAAAATACATAGGTCCAGAACATCCTTTCACATTACTTTACATAACATATATTATCAGATAATTGTCCGTGCGAGCGATTTATGGAAAGTGCGTAGTGCGACACACAACACCTCCGCATGCTCAGTCTACGCAGTCGAGGGTGCGCATGGCTTGGATGGTGCGGGTTATCAGGTCTTCAAGGGGCCAGCCGAGCATGTCGGCGCCTTGTTG
>JAITEK010000087.1 GCA_031282085.1 Coriobacteriales bacterium | reverse complement strand
TAACCCCTCAACACCCCGCTAGGAAGCTGGCCTGAGCTACACCTATCAGGCAATTTTTGTAAAGGGCGGCGAGCAGATCGGTGTTGTTCCCCGACGTGCCTGAACCTTATTCGCCGCTGTTCGTGCCCATGTCCACAGCGTAAGGAAGTCCCTCGGGCATGGGGTTGATGGTTATCAGGGGGGACTCGACAAGTTCATTATAGTAGGCGCTTGCGACATTCGACTGGTTTGTCGCGACCAGCTGATCGTTGAGCAGCGTCTTGATGCTCTCGGGTACGCCAGCCAGGTCAACTGTCCCGTCCTCAGGCAGGACATACTCGTCGGTGACTTTGACGATATACAATGCCGAGCCGTCATCCAGGACACTGCTGAAGCTGCCCACGCTCATTGTCTCCAGTGCCGTGGTGCAGACCTCCGGCAGAGAGCTGGCGCTGCCCCAGCCGATGTCGCCACCGGCATCAGTCATACCTGAGATGTTGTATTCGTCGGCCAAAGAAGCGAAGTCCTCACCGGCTGTCAGTCGCGCGATAACATCATCGGCCTTGCTGCGCGCTGTTTCGGCGTTGTCGTAGCCTTCCTCCGCCGTTGCAGAGCCCTCTTCGCTATAGGGCAGATAGATGATGCTTACCCGCGGCCCAGCATAAGCGGATGCAGACGACTTGATGTAGGCGTCGATCTCGTCCTGCGTTGGGTCGCTTACCGATGCGTTTGTTGCCATCAGCTCTTCGTAGACGGCTTGGGCCCGAAGATTGAGCACATATTCGGCTTCATCACGATAGCCGTTCTCTGCCAGCCAATCCGTCCAACCGTCTTCTCCCACGCTGTCTTTCTTTTCCTTGAGCTGGGCTTCGATCTCACTTTCATCTGGTGTAATGCCAGCGTTGGCGGCTTCGGTAACGATTACTGAGGGCAGGGCCAACACATTGCGAATGACTGCCTCACGCAGGGTTTCAGGCGTCCAACCATATGATTCCAGATAGGATACCCAGTCCTCGTCACTCAACGTCTCTCCGGTGGTCGAGTCCACGCGCATATTGGTCTCGATGTAGTTGGTGACCTCGCTTTCCATAATCGTCACATCGCCAACTTGAGCAGCCACACTGTCAGCCTGTGCCGTGGCGTCGTCAGTACCGGGCGAGAACGACGGCAGGGAGATCTCAGCGAAGTGACCGACAACAAAACCGATACCAAAAGCCACAAGGATGCCAACAACACCCAACGTCACAACGGTCTTAAAGGGTAACAACTTCTGAGAGAGTGGCGTGTCGAGGGGCATGTCGACATTTTGCGCAGTCTTACTCCTGTTTGAGTCAGACTGACTGTCCTGCTTTGTCCTGCTCTGCGTTAACCAGCGCTTTTTGGGCATGCTGTCCCCTGCCTCATCGATGGTGATGACCATTTACATCACCAGTATATCATCGCAACCTGAATACACCCTGAAACGTACGGGGCTGAGACAGAGGGGGACGGGACGGGACGGTCTTTCAGGTAGCTTTAAGGCTTGAAGCCTAAACTGTTGGATGGACGAAACCAATTTGAACAGTGCCATGAAGTGAGGCAGCATGGAGGATGGCCCGCAGCACAGCGTACTCAACGTTTTTGAGCGCCAAGAGAAGAAATATCTGCTTGAGGCAGGTATGGCTGAGAAGTTGCTCGCGCGTTGTGGTTCCGCGCTTGAACCGGATGGCCGCAGCTCTATCCTCATCCGCAGCCTCTATCTCGACACCCCCAGCCATCTGCTCATTCGGCGCTCAATAGAGAAGCCGGTCTTTAAGGAGAAGCTCCGTGTGCGCAGCTATGGCATCATCCAGGACGACAATCACCCCGTGTTCCTTGAGATTAAGAAAAAATACCGTAAGACGGTGTATAAACGTCGCGTACTGATGACCCTGCGTGACGCGCGCCGTTTTGTTGAGGACGGCGTTGTGCCGCTCTCGTCATTACGTGGCGACAATGCGAAGGTCGCGCTCAATCGCCAGATTATCAATGAGATGTACGGGGCGCTTGAGTGCTACGGTGCGCTCACGCCGTCGTTTCTCGTGGGATATGAGCGGCGTGCCTATTGCTACCATGCCACCGGCGTGTCCCTGCGGCTGACGCTCGACAGCAATCTGGGCTGGGGTAAGGGCAGTTGGGATGTGGAAGATATGCGCGGCGCCCACCCGCTTCTGCCGCCTGCCGCCTGTCTCATGGAGCTCAAGACCACGGCGCCGCTGCCTCTGCCGCTGACGCACGCGCTCGATGCGCTCCACCTGTATCCGCGCGGCTTCTCAAAAGCGGCCCAAGCGTACCGAGCCCTGAAGGAGAGGGAGGAACAATGAGCCTCGACAGTCTGTTCTCAACCGTACTTACTTCCGCACAGGGTCTGGCGGACATCCCGATACAGAGCTTCCTGCTCTGCTCGGCGGCCTCGCTGGCACTCGGGCTGTTCGCCGCCGGTATCTACATGTTCCGCAACAGCTACAACAGGGGTTTTGTGGTGACGCTTGCCTTGCTACCCGTTATGGTGCAGCTGGTCATCATGCTGGTCAACGGGAATCTCGGCGCGGGGCTGGCGGTCATGGGAGCCTTTGCCTTGGTGCGCTTCCGCTCCATTCCGGGCAGCGCCCGAGACATCGCGTCTGTGTTCTTCTCCATGGCCATCGGCCTGGCGACTGGCATGGGGTTCTTGGGTATCGCGGCGGTATTTGCGCTGATTGTCGGCGGAGCGTCGGTCCTTTACACCCTTGTGTCCTTTGGGGAGCCGCGCAATGGGCCCCGTCAGCTTAAGATAACCATCCCCGAGACCCTTGACTACGAGGGGGTGTTTGTGTCCATCCTCGGCAAGTATACGCGCAAACATGAGCTGGTGCGGGTTAAGACCACCAACCTGGGCAGCCTGTACCAGCTGACCTACGAGGTCGTGCTCAAGAAAGACGTTACGTCCCGCGCGCTTATCGACGAACTGCGTACGCGTAACGGCAACCTCGAGATAGCACTCGCCCGCAACGTGACCAACACCTGGGAACTCTGATGAAGCGCAGCGGCTGTCATAAAAGCCCGTCATTCTGGGCCTGTCCCAGAATCCACGTGGCAGATTTGCGGGTAAATGGGATGTTTAACAACTTTGATAACAGGTCCGTGGCGTTAAGACGGGCTGTTGCGACCGCCCCAATCGCCAAAGGCATGCGGGCAACAATCGCTGTCATTCTGGCGACGGGAGCCCTGGTAATGGCCGCGCTGCTCTATGGGTGCGACGCATCGTCGTCATCTGCGACGGATAACGCGCCGTTTGATGATGCGGGCGAGGCGGTTCCCTCGGGCGATGTAGCTGGTGGCGACGCGGCGCGGGCGGATGCGGACGGCTTTGACTTCGCCTACAGCGACCGCGACCAGGACACGGCTTATGACGGGGCGAGTGCCACCGCCGTAACGTTCAACGGAAGCGGGGCCGAGGCGCACAGTGCCGCGGGCGACACGGCAACGAACGTGCGCACGAGCGACGGAGCGGTTACGCTCACCGCCGAAGGCTGCTATGTCATCAGCGGGAGTTTGAGTGAGGCTTCGCTGATAATCGACGCGCCCGACGACGCGAAGGTGCAGGTGGTGTTTAACGGCGTGCGCATCGAGAACAGCGCGGGTCCGGCTGTTTTGGTGGAAAGCGCCGACAAGGTGTTCATAACGCTGGCGGAAGGTTCAACGAATGTGCTCAACGACGGCACGGGACGCAGCGACCTGCCGACGGATGGCGCGTCGGTTGAGTCAGCGGCCGAGGTCGACATAACCGAAGATGACACGGCCGAGGAGCACGCCACCCACGACGCGACCCTGTTCAGCCATGACGACCTGACGATAAACGGCTCGGGCGCTCTCACGGTAAGCTCTCTGAGCGCGCACGCCATCGTCTCAAAAGATGACCTTGTGATCTGCGGCGGCACCTTTGCGCTCAACGCGGCGACCGATGCGCTCCAAGGTAAGGACTGCGTCAAGATAGTTGCGGGCGACTTTGCCATTACCGCGGGCGACGACGCGATTACCTCTACCAACACAGACAAGCCGGATTCCGCGGGCTTTGTCACTATCGACGGCGGGAGCCTGGTCATCAACGCGGGCGACGATGCCCTCCACGCGGAGACGATACTGCGGCTTACGGGTGGCAGCGTTGAGGTTGTCGCTTGTGAGGAAGGCTATGAGGGAGCGCAGATATGGCTCGATGGCGGCCAGCATACCATCATCTCCGCCGATGACGGGCTTAACGCTGCGGGCGAGGCGCGTACAGACTTCCTGCTTGATATAACCGGCGGTACGCTCGTTGTCACCGCGGACGGCGACGGCATAGACTCCAACGGCACGCTTGCGCAGAGCGGGGGAGAGGTGCTCATCAACGGGCCAACGAACTCCGCAAACGGTGCGCTGGACGCCACGCGGGCGACCATCACCGGCGGCACCATGCTCGCCTTGGGCGCCGCCGGCATGGCGCAGACCTACGGCGAGGGCTCAACCCAGGCGGCACTCCTGTACCAGGCGGCGCAGACGTTGCCCGCCGGCGTCATCATCCGCCTCATCGCCGCCGATGGTAGCGAACTCATCTCTCATACGGCAATCCGCCCCTTCAGCTCGATAGCCTACAGCTCCCCCGCGCTTGCACAGGGTGAGAGCTATACGCTTGAGGTAGAGGGGGAGCAATCCGTTAGCTTCACGCTGACGGAGGCGCAGGCCGCCATCAGCGCCGACGGCATGGTGAGCGCCTACACCGGCGGCATGGGCGGCATGGGTGGCGGCCCTGGCGACCGAGGCAATGGTGGCTTCGGCGGCGGCCCTGGCGGCGGCCCCAGTGGCCGGGGCGACATAGGCAGGCCCGGGAACTGACAGAGAGTTGGCTGCTTGCACAGCCAAAGATCCTCGAGCAAGCTCAAGAATGACAAAAAAAGCAGTCGCGTGTTGCGCTTGACTGTGTAACAAAACATTGTTACACTTGAGAGACAGGGCGGGACACCCGACGGGCGGTGCCTGCCGCATAAGGAGACATGCAATGCGGGAGATATCAAAGAAGAACCTGCTCACGGAGACAGGAATATCGTACGGGCAGCTCTATCGCTGGAAGCGCGAGGGGCTGATCCCCGAGGAATGGTTCATCAAACGGTCGGCCTATACCGGGCAGGAAACCTATTTCCCCCGGGAGCAGGCGCTCTCGCGTATACGGGCGATCCTGGAGATGAAGGACAGCTGTTCGCTCGAGGAGATACGCGAGACGTTGGACACCAGCGACGGCCCGCGTTTTACGCGCGAGGCGCTGGCCGTTATGACCAATATGGCCGATGAATCCCTCGCTCGGCTCTCTGCCGCAAAGGAGGCGTCGCTCACGCTGGACGGTTGGGCGCTTGTCGCCGGCGTGTACGAGGCGGGTGTTGAGATGGAGCTTGCCTCCGACGAACTCCTTGCCCTCACCGATGAGGCTGTCGCCTGGGTGAAGGCAACGGACGCGGCGGCTCAGGCAACCCGCGAGGCTCAGGCGCCCCATGAGGTGCAAGACGCCGACACGCTGCCGGAGGAGGCGGTGCAGGCCGGCGCGGTCACAAGCTCCGCGAGCCATTCACCACCATCCCAGGTAAGCGTTGTCAGCGCGGGCGGTGCGTATCACTTCATAACCAGTACCGCTCCCACTGAGTTGCAGGGCAACGCCACGCTTGTTGTCCACGCGACGCGTCCCCTCCAGGTCTACCGGAACCGCGCGCAGGCCGCTCTGCTCTCCAAGGCGCAATCGTCAACAGCTCCTTGCCCCACCTCCCCACCTCGCCGTCAGATGGCATTACGGCGCCTGTAACCGAAATGCCGTATGCGCATGGCGGCTTCGTTGGGTGTAACAACCTCGTTCTACGCTAAACTGAAAGAACCATACTCGTAACATACTCGTAACCTGAACTCGGAGAAAAGGAGTTTCGATGGGCACCGAGAAGAACATCAAGACCATGGACGGCAATACTGCGGCCGCACATGTTTCCTACGCTTTTACTGACGTCGCAGCGATATATCCCATAACGCCATCCTCCACGATGGCGGAATATGTTGATGAATGGGCGGCCTACGGTCGCAAGAACATCTTTGGGCAGACGGTGCGTCTCACCGAGATGCAATCCGAGGCCGGCGCTGCCGGCGCCCTGCACGGCTCGCTTGCGGTCGGCGCGCTCTCCACCACTTACACTGCTTCGCAGGGCCTTTTGTTGATGATCCCCAATATGTATAAGATAGCCGGCGAGCTTCTGCCGGGCGTGTTCCACGTGTCGGCGCGTACGGTGGCCGGTCATGCGCTGTGCATTTTCGGCGATCACAGCGACGTTATGGCGACCCGCCAGACGGGCTTTGCCCTGCTGGCTTCCTCCTCCGTACAAGAGGTCATGGACCTGGGCGCCGTCGCGCACCTGGCGGCCATCAAGGGGCGGGTACCCTTCCTGCACTTCTTCGATGGCTTTCGCACCTCGCACGAGATACAGAAGATCGAGGCTTGGGACTACGACGAGCTGGCCAGCATGGTCGATTACGAGGCGCTCGACGCCTTCCGCGCGCGCTCCCTCAACCCTGAGCACGCCTGCATCCGCGGCACCGCACAGAACCCGGACATCTTCTTCCAGGCGCGTGAGGCGGCTCAGCCCTTCTACGATGCGCTGCCCCAGGTGGTTGAGGACTACCTCAGACTCGTGGAGGAGAAGACCGGCCGGGCTTATCACTTCTTCGACTACGTAGGCGCGCCCGACGCCGAGCGCGTTGTCGTGGCGATGGGTTCGGTCTGCGAGACCATCGAGGAGACGATGGAGAACCTGCTTGCCGACGAGAAGATCGGCCTGGTGAAGGTGCGTCTGTATCGCCCCTTCGTTGAGGAGGCTTTCCTTGCCGCACTGCCCAAGACGGCAAAGCGCATCGTGGTGCTCGACCGCACCAAGGAGCCGGGTGCTCCGGGCGACCCGCTCTACCTCGACGTCCGCTCAGCTTTCTACGGCGACCCTGCCGCCCCTGAGGTCTTTGCGGGGCGCTACGGCCTGGGCTCCAAGGACACCACACCGGGTCAGATCGTCGCGGTGTTCAACAACCTCAAGGCCGACAAGCCCAAGGACCACTTCACCATCGGCATCAACGATGACATCTGCTCCAGCTCGCTGCCCTATGACGTGCAGCTTTCCGCCGAGCCAAAGGGCACCATCATGTGCAAGTTCTGGGGCCTCGGCTCCGACGGCACGGTCGGCGCCAACAAGACCGCCATCAAGATCATCGGCGACCACACCGACCTGTACGCGCAGGGCTACTTCGCCTACGACTCCAAGAAGTCCGGCGGCGTGACCATCTCGCATCTGCGTTTCGGCACCAGCCCCATCAAGAGTACCTACCTCATCACGCGCGCCGACTATGTGGCCTGTCACAACCAGGCCTACGTGGATCAGTACGACATGGTAAAAGACCTCAAAGAGGGCGGCATCTTCATGCTCAACACCTTCTGGAAGGCCGACGAGCTTGCCGAGCGCTTGCCCGCCTCCCTCAAGCGGGAGCTGGCCGAGAAGAAGGTGCGCTTCTACACCATGGACGCCTACCGGATAGCCCGCGAGATCGGTCTGGGCAACCGCATCAACATGGTCATGCAGGCGGCGTTCTTCGCGCTCACCAAGGTCATACCCCTCGATGACGCCGTGCGCTACCTCAAGGAGGGTATCGAGAAGGCCTACGGCAAGAAGGGCCAGCGCATACTCGACATGAACTATGCCGCTGTTGAGGAGGGCATACGCGCCTTTGAGCAGGTAGAAGTACCCGCCTCCTGGGCAACAGCGACCGACGATGGCAGCGCGGGGCGCGAACTGCCGGAATTTATCGAGGAGGTCCTCATCCCGATGAACCGCCAGGAGGGCGACAGCCTGCCGGTCTCCGCCTTTGCCGGGCGCGAGGATGGCACCTTCCCCTCGGGCACCTCCGCATACGAGAAGCGCGGTGTGGCCGTTACCGTGCCGGTTTGGCACCCCGAAAGCTGCACCCAGTGCAACCAGTGCGCCTTTGTCTGCCCGCACGCCTCCATCCGCCCGGTGCTCGTTACCGATGAGGAGTTGGCGGCCGCCCCCGAGGGCTTTGCGGCTGTTAAGGCGCTCGGCAAGGGGCTGGACGGCCTGTCCTACCGCATGCAGGTAAGCCCGCTGGACTGCATGGGCTGTGGCAACTGCGCCGACATCTGCCCCTCCAAGGTCAAGTCGCTCACGATGACCGAAGCTGGCTGGGAGAAGGCCGAGGAACTTTGCTGGGAGTATGCCGCCGCTCTGCCCATCCGCGACGATCTCATCTCCAAGACGACCCTCAAGGGCAGCCAGTTCGCCAAGCCCTACTTCGAGTTCTCCGGCGCCTGCTCCGGTTGCGGCGAGACCCCCTACATCAAGGTGGTCACGCAGCTGTTCGGCGACCGCATGCTCATCGCCAATGCTACGGGCTGCTCCTCGATATGGGGCGCCTCAGCCCCCTCAATGCCGTATTGCACCGACGAGAACGGACGCGGCCCGGCCTGGGCGAACTCCTTGTTCGAGGATAATGCTGAGTATGCCCTCGGCATGGCGGTAGCCAACCGTCAGGTGCGCGAGCGACTGGCCGCGGCTGCCAGCGAGCTTGTTGCCGATGGCGCTACCGAGGAGTTGAGGGCCGCCGCTGCCGAGTGGCTGGAGCTCAAGGATGACGGCGCCGAGACCCGGCGTGTCTCCGAGGCTCTGGTGGCGGCCGTTGAGGCGGTATACCGCGCCGACGATTCGATTGCCGCGGGCGCACCGGGCGCTCTCAAGATCATCATCGACCACCGGGATTACCTTGTTAAAAAGAGCATCTGGGCGGTCGGCGGCGACGGCTGGGCCTACGACATCGGCTACGGCGGCCTCGACCATGTGCTGGCCTCTGGCGAGAACGTGAACGTTTTGGTGTTCGACACCGAGGTGTACTCCAACACGGGCGGCCAGGCGTCCAAGGCCACGCCGCAGGCGGCTATCGCCAAGTTCGCTGCATCAGGCAAGCGCATCAAGAAGAAGGACCTCGGCAAGATGGCCATGTCCTACGGTTACGTCTACGTGGCCCAGGTGGGCATGGGCGCCAACAAGACCCAGTTCCTCAAGGCGGTGCTGGAGGCCGAAGCCTACGACGGCCCCTCGCTCATCATCGCCTACGCCCCCTGCATCAACCACGGCCTCAAGAAGGGCATGGGCAAGACGCAGGAGAACATGAAGGATGCTGTGGCCTGCGGATACTGGCATCTCTATCGCTACAACCCGAACCTGGTGGAGGATGGCAAGAACCCCTTTGTCCTCGACCAGAAAGAGCCGACGGAGAGTTTCCGCGACTTTATCCTGGATCAGACCCGTTACGCCTCGCTGGCCAAGGAGTTCCCCACCGACGCCGAGCGCCTCTTTGAGGGCGCCGAGGCCGACGCCAAGGAGCGCCTCGTCGACTACCAGCGGCTGGCACAGGGTTAGCGCTACGAGGACGGCTGACGCTGTCCCACGGCAGTGTCACGAGGACGGCTACGCCGTCCCGCGATGTTTAGTAAGTCCGGCGGCTATCGCCGCCGGTTGGATGCTGGCATAAAGCCAGCATGACGGGCTATGCTATGGTGCGCGGGTGTACGTTTGCCCGTCACCCTGGGCTTGTCCCAGGGTCCAGTCGCACGCGTTAGCGGGCGACGCATAGAGAGCGCGTAGCGCGACGCACTATTACGCAGACGAGATGGAGGCTTTGGGATTGCGAACTGCTGCGGTAGTGCCTGCTGCTGGTCTCTCATCGCGGATGGGGGACTTCAAGCCGCTTCTGAACATCAACGGGTTTGCGATGATACGGCTTGCGGTGCAAGGCGCGCTCGATGGCGGCGTCTCGCGCGTCTGCGTCGTCACCGGACGAGAGCATGAACGCGTACGGGATGCCCTTGAGGGCATCGATGGTGCCGTAGACCCCTTCCCAGGCCAGGGGCGATGGCCCTCCGTCAGTTTTGTGCATAACCCCGCTTTTGCCGATACGGATATGCTCCATTCGCTCAAACTCGGGCTGCGCTCGCTGCCGGAGGATGTTGACGCCCTGTTCGTATTGCCGGCCGATGTGGCGGCGGTCTCTCCGCGGACTTTTGGGGCACTGAGCGCCCGTGCGGCACAGGACAGCGCGCTCATCTTCCGCCCAGAATTCCAGGCCGTGGGCGGGCACCCCCTTTTGGTCAAGGCGTCCTGCTTTAACACCATCCTCGCCTTTGATGGTGACGGCGGGCTGAGGAAAGCGCTCGACCCCCTGCGGGTAGAGCCTGTTGCGGTTGAGGATGAGGGGATAACGCTTGATGCTGACGAAAGCGCAGACTTTGCGGTGCTTGCCGCCTACGCGCGCGCGACGAAGGGGGTCTCCTCGTCGATAACAGGAAAACTGCTTGATGAATTTGAGACGCCGACGCACATCCGATCGCATGGTAGGGCGGTGAGTGAGCTGGCGCTACGGATGGTCCGCCGTCTGAACGCCCGGGGATGCTGTCTCGACAGCGAACTGTGTCGCTCGGCGGCGGCGCTGCATGACATGAACCGCCTGGAGGAGCACCACTCCCAAGTGGCGGCCGCTCATCTTCGCACCTGCGGCTACGATGCGGTGGCGCGCGTTGTGGGCGATCACGACAACACGCAGGGGTTCGATACCACCGTGTTCAGCGAATCGCTCATCGTCTTCATCGCGGACAAACTGGTTAAGGAGTCCCACCTTGTGACCTTGGAGGAGCGATACGAGCCCGCGTTGAGGCGCTTCTCGGCGGAAACACCCATTGGGCAGCGCATCAGGCAGGACAAGGCATGGTGCCAGGCAATGCTGACGCGCTACGAGGAACTGACAGGCGATACCCTGCAATAGCAGCGACAGAAAGGGGACAGAGGGGGGGGGACGGGGCAACTGTCAGTTGCCCCGTCTGTCCAGGTCACAGCCGCTCGATGATGACGTGCATCTCTCCGCCGCAGACCATGCCGTCTTCCTCGGCGGTGTTCGCCATGTCAACGGTGTGCGTGCGCCAACCGCCGGTGCGTATGACCTCGCGGCCAACCTGCATGGCTTCCGCCTCGGAGCAACCGCCGCCGACGGTTCCCGTGATGCTGCCGTCGTAGGTCATCGAGAGCTTCGCCCCGGCGTCGATGGGGACGGAGCCGTCGGTCTTGTATATCGTCACCATTGCCTCGGCAGGCGACTGGGCGGCGGCCAGTGCCTCTACGACCTCAAGGTCGCAGGAGCCGTAGACGCCGTTGCCGTGCTGGCCGCGTTTGGTCTCGATGAGTTCAGCCAAGATGGACACGGCTATCTCCGCGGGGGTAAGGGCGCCGATCCTCAGGCCAATGGGGGCGTGGACCCGCGCGAGGCGCTGCTCGTCAAAACCCTTCATCCGCAGCTCCTGCATCACGATGGCAACGCGCCGCCGGGAGCCTATCATTCCTATGTATGCCGTGTCCGGGGCATTGAGCGCGGTCTCAAGGCAGTAGAAATCATGACGATGTCCGCGCGTCGCGATGACGAGATAGTCGTTCTCTCCAAAGACCAGTCGCTCAGAAAGCCGATTGAAGCCATCGCAAATGACCGTGTCGGCGTAGGGGAAGCGCTCGGTGTTCGCAAAGGCAAGCCGGTCGTCGTAGACCACCACCTCAAAATCCGTGAGTTTTCCCATCTGGGCGAGGGCCACGCCGATATGCCCGCCGCCAAAGATTATCAGCCGTGGCTTGGTGGCGTAGCGTTCGATAACGGTCAGGGAGCCGTCCTCGGTCGCCAGGCTCGCCACCGGGCCGGAGACTGTGATTCCCGGGCGGGTGAGAAGCTCCTCAAGCCTCAACCAAGCCTCAGACTCCTCCGTGGTTACTATGCGCTTATCGACAAAGCCATCCTTGCGGTAACAAGACACAACGGCAGCTCGTTGTCCGCGCTGGAGAGCTTCAAGCAGTTGGCGGTATAGTTCGCGTGTGCACATCACTATCACCTTGTTTCGTATAAGGGGCGCTCGGCAAGACAGGACGAGGGGCCGCACGGGTGGTGGGCCGAAGCGCCTGTGGCCGACGACGCCCAGCGGCGGCCACAGGCGACGGGTGGGGCGCTAAGAGGACAGAATGGCGCGTTTGAGGTAGCGGCCACGCCCCGGCGCACCCACAAAGGCGCCGTCGCGCGCGATGACCTCACCGCGACTGATGGTTATCTCGGGGTATCCGTAAAGCTCCATTCCTTCGTAGGGGGTGTAATCCACGTTCTCGTGCAGCATGCTGTGGGTCACAGTGACGCGCTTGGTGGGATCGAAGATCAGCACGTCGCCGTCTGAGCCCACCGCGAGGGTGCCTTTCTGCGGAAAGACGCCAAAACGCCGGGCAGGCTCGGTGCAGCAGAGTTGCACGAAACGCGTAAGATCCATGCCGCGCTTCACCACGCCCTCAGAGTACATGAGGGGCATCCTGAGCTCCACGCCCGGCACGCCGCTGGGGCATGCGGTGAAGTCGTCTTTGCCGAGTTGCTTCTCGCCTCCGAAGTTAAAGGGACAGTGATCCGTAGCCACAACGCCTATGCGTCCGTCGAGAAGTGCGGCCCAGAGCGCCTCCTGATCGGCAGGTTTGCGCAGGGGAGGGCTCATAAGGTACTTGAGCCCCTCATCACCGGGTAGTTCGTAACGACTGTCGTCGAGGACGAGATACTGCGGACAGGTCTCAAAGAACGCGTTACGTTGAGGCGGTACTGCGGCGGCGGCGTCAAGGGCGGCGCTGCTGCTCGTATGCACGATGTAGACAGGCGCGTCCTGGGCAACGTGGGCAAGCGACAGCACGCGGAACACGGCCTCGGCCTCACAGGCGGGCGGACGGCTCAGCGGATGGTAACGCGGCGCCAATCTGCCCTCTGCTACAAAACGCTCGCGCAGCCATGTGAGCATCGCATGGTTCTCACAGTGCACGCACACCAACGCGCCAAGCTGCCGGGCGCGGTCGAGCAGGCGGATGGCCGCCTCATCATCGAGGCGACGGTCATAGGTCAGGTAGAACTTAAAGCTCGTAATACCCTCGCGGACGAGCTGCTCCATCTCGGCGAGGATAGCGTCGTCCACACGATCGACCACACCGTGGAAGCCGTAATCTACTACGGCGTTACCCTCTGCCAACGCGTGGTAGACGTCCACCTGGTATTGCAATCCGCAACCCTCGGGCCCAAAGGCCATGTGATCGATGATGGTCGTTGTTCCGCCGCAGGCGGCCGCTCTGGTGCCCGTGAGGAAGCTGTCCGTCGCGCGCAGCGTGCCCACGAGGAGGTCCATATGCGTGTGCACGTCAACCCCACCGGGCGTCACTAACCGGTCGCTGGCGTCTATGAGGGTCTCGGCAGGGTCGTGAGGGGTAAGCCCCTGGCCCAGCTCCGTGATAACGCCGCCCTCGATCCGCACATCGCATCTCTCAACACGGTCCTCGGTGACAACTGTTCCATTCGCAATGAGCATAGGACAAACTCCTTTTGTGTCGCGCTTCGCGCTCTCTATGCGTCGCCCGCTGTCGCGTGCGACTGGATTCTGGGACAAGCCCAGAATGACGGGCAAGGGCGCTTGTTCTTTGCTCGTCATTCCGGCTTTATGCCGGAATCCACCCGGCGGCGGTAGCCGCCGGATACACAATACTGCATGAGGACGGCGTAGCCGCCCTCATGACACGGTTACTTCTTGTAGTAGGTGCCTTTGAGGGGCAGCCGGGTGCGGTGCCTACCGTCGAGACGGTAGTAGGCGTGGGCGACGGCAGGGCTCGTGGGGATGAGGCAAAGCTCGCCCACACCCTTGGCGCCATAAGCATACTCCAAAAGGCGCTCGTCCTCTATCTGCGTGAAGCGTACCTCGATGGGCGGCACCTGCGTCGCACGGGGCAGACCGAGCGTACCGTATTTCGCCTTGGGATACCCGCCCTCGATGGGGAAGTCCTCCGTCAGGGCAAATCCCAGGCCCATGGCAACCCCTCCTTCAATCTGTCCGGCACAGGCGCCGGGGTTAACCGGCACACCCACGTCGTAGGCGGCGACCACACGCTTGAGCTTGCCCTTCTCATCGAGTACGACCACCTGCGTCGCATAGCTGTAAGAAAGGTGGCTCACCGGATTGGGGACGGGGGAGCCCATCGGGTCGGTCGGAGGTGAGAACTCACCATAATATTCCTGCCCTTCCAGCTCGGCAAGGCTTGCGCCCTGCAACGCCTCGGCCAACAGCAGGGCGGCGCGGCGGGTCGCCTCGCCGGTGAGCACGGTCTGGCGTGAGGCGGTAGAGGTCCCGGCGTCGGGCGTGCGCACCGTATCGGGCGCCTCGTGAATCAGGTCGCTGGGCGCAAGCCCCGTGGCCTCGCAGACCATGTGCATGCACATGGTGGCTATGCCCTGGCCCATGCAGGCCGCGGAGGTGCGCACATGCACCTTGCCCTCCTCAACAGAAAGCAGGCAGCGGCCCGTGTCTATGAGACCCACGCCCTTGCCGCTGTTCTTAAAACCGCAGGCGATACCCGCGTAGGGGCTCGACTCATAGACATCCTTAACGGCCTCAAGCGTTTCCACGATGGCGGTGTTGGCATCCGCAATCTGCCCGTTGGGCAGCACCTGTCCGGGCCGGATGGCGTTGCGGTAGCGGATCTCCCAGGGGGATATACCCACCATCTCAGCGAGGAGGTTGAGATTGCTCTCCATGGCAAAGCAGCTCTGCGTCACGCCGAAACCGCGGTAGGCGCCGGAGACGACGTTGTTGGTGTAGACGGACATACCGAGGATGTCGATGTTCTGGAAGTTATACGGACCCGCAGCATGGGTACAGGCGCGTTGCAGCACCGGGCCGCCAAGCGAGGCATAGGCGCCCGTGTCGGCGATGAGCAGCGCCTTCATGGCGGTGAGCTTGCCATCCGCGTCGCAGGCAGTGGTGAATTCCATCTCCATGGCATGGCGTTTGGTGTGGTAGTTGATGCTCTCCTGGCGCGAGAACTTCACCTTGACCGGCGCCTTGGTGAACCAGGCCGCTAACGCCGCGTGATGCTGTACGCTCATGTCCTCCTTGCCGCCAAAGCCGCCACCTACCAGATTGGAGGTCACCTGCACCTTCTCCAGGGGGATCTGCAACATGTTGGCCGTCTCGCGGCGGTCGTCGTAGACCGACTGGCCTCCTGTGTAGAGGTGTAGCCCATCGTCGCCTACGGGCACCGCCACCGCACACTCCGGCTCCATGAAGGCGTGATCGTTGTGCGGCGTGTAATATTTGCGGGTCACCACGTGCGCGGAGGCGGCAATCGCCTTGTCGGGGTCGCCGCGATGCAGGTACTCCTTGCTCATGATGTTGCCGGAGGCATGGATGAGCGGCGCGTCCGCCTTGAGGGCGTCCGTGGGACAGGTCACGGGCTTGAGCTCCTCATACTCGAGCTCGATGAGGGCGATGATGGCGTCGAGGCTCTCCTGGCGCCTGCTGACGACAAGGGCGATGGCGTCGCCGATATAGCGCGTCTCGCAACCCTCCGCGATCATCACGTCCCAATCCTGCTTAACGTGCCCGGTGATGTTGTTCGGCACGTCCTTTGCCGTGAGTATGCGCACGCAGTCGGGGTGCTTGGCGGCCTCGTTGGTATCGATGCGCATGATGAGCGCGCGCGGCGTCGGCGCCCTGAGCGCCTTGGCGTAGAGCATGCCCTCAAGATAGATGTCGTCGCCAAAGACGCCGGTGCCTAACACCTTCTCGCGTACGTCGCTACGGCTGACATCCTCGGCCATACGGGCCGATTCCGAGGGCGCGGGAATAGGTTTGTCCGTGCGCAGGTATTCGGCTGCCAGCAGGATGGCGTCTTCTATCCGCACATAACCGGTGCAGCGGCAGATGTTGCCGTTGATGGCCTTCTTGATCTCCTCGCGTGTGGGCTCGGGGTTAACGTCGAGCAGTCCCTTGGCGGCAATGACCATGCCGGGAATGCAAAACCCGCACTGCACGGCGCCGGCTGCGCCGAAGGCTTCCACATAAACCTCGCGCTCGCGCTCGCTCAGACCCTCCAGGGTAAGTATCTCCGCGCCCTCGAGGTTCTCCGTCTTGCGGATGCAGGCCTTGGTGGCCACTCCGTTTATCAGCACTGTGCAGGTGCCACAGGCGCCGGAGCTGCATCCGTCCTTGACCGAGGTCAGGCGCAGGTCATCCCTGAGATAGCGCAGCAAGGACTTCCCCGCGGGAATATCGTATAGTGCACCGTTGATGGTAACTTTCATGGTTGTCTCCTTCTCCTTGTCCTCTTTTATTAAGCCCGTCATTCTGGGTTTATCCCCGATTCCACGCGAGTGCTACCTGCGCAAATGAATTTGAGGGACAAGCTCAAAATGACGGGATAGAGATCAAGTCATCATCTCCTTAGATGCGCGCCCAGAGTTCAGCGGCTTTCTGGCGGGAATCAGCCATCAGCTTCTCCTCGTCGATTCCTTGCAGTTCCCGGTCCCTCATAACCACCTTGCCGTTGATGATGGTGGTGTTCACGCTGCGCCCCTGCACGCCGAACAGTATATGGCTGGCATAGGTCGCGGCGGTTATGGGCGTGGGCGCCTGGTAGTCGACGATGATGATGTCGGCATAGGCCCCCGGGGTGAGTACGCCCGTCTGCCCGTCGATAAAGCGGTTCATGATAGCCTTGTTGTTCTCAAAGAGCATCTGCGGCGGCTCGCCCCAGGCCACGGAGGGCAGCTGCGCCTCGTGCTTCTGGATGGCGTGGACGCCGCGCAGCGACTCGGTCATGTCGGTGCAGTAGCCGTCCGTGCCCATCCCCACCAGCACGCCGCGCGCGAGCATCCTAAGCACCGGCGAGCAACCGACGGCATTGCTCATGTTCGACTCAGGATTGTTCACAACGGCCACGCCGCTGCCTGCCAAAAGGTCTATTTCCGCGTCGTTGACGTGTACGCAATGCACGACGATGGAGCGCTCGTTGAGGATGCGGTTGTCGTGCAGGCGCTCGATGACGCGCCGGTCGTAGTTCGCAAGGGCGTCCACCACGTCCTCGATGCCCTCGGCGGCATGGATGTGGTAGCCGGCCCCAAGCGTCTCCGCCTGTTCCACAAGCTTATCAAGCGTCTTCTGGGAGACGGTCATCTGCGCGTGCATTCCCACCAGGCCTTTGATCATGTCATCCTTCTTGGCCTGGCAGTGGCGTACGAACTCGATGTTCTCGGCGATGCCCTCATCGGCTATCGCCTCGCCGTCGCGGTCGGAGACCTCGTAGCAGAGATTGGAGCGGATGCCGATAAGCTCGGCCGCCTCCGCTATGGTGAACAGGCTGTCGCGCACGGCAAAGGGGCTTGCGTGATGGTCGATG